>JAREAF010000467.1 GCA_029240475.1 Rhodospirillales bacterium
CAAGCTGACCCGCGCCAAGCTCGAGGCGCTGGTGGACGAACTCGTCCAGAAGACGGTCGAGCCCTGCCGCGCGGCGCTGAAGGATGCGGGCCTGAAGTCTTCGGAGATCAACGAGGTGATCCTCGTCGGCGGCATGACCCGCATGCCGAAGATCGTCGAGACGGTGAAGAACTTCTTCGGGCGCGAGCCGCATCGCGGCGTCAATCCCGACGAGGTCGTCGCCGTCGGCGCGGCGATCCAGGGCGCGGTGCTGAAGGGCGAGGTGAAGGACGTCCTCCTCTTGGACGTGACCCCGCTGTCGCTCGGCATCGAGACTTTGGGCGGCGTTTTCACCCGGCTCATCGACCGCAACACCACCATCCCGACCAAGAAGAGCCAGGTCTTCTCGACCGCCGAGGATAATCAGACTGCGGTCACCATCCGCGTCTTCCAGGGCGAGCGCGAGATCGCCGCGCACAACAAGCTGCTCGGCCAGTTCGACCTGGTCGGCATTCCCTCGGCCCCCCGTGGCGTGCCGCAGGTCGAGGTCACCTTCGACATCGATGCAAACGGCATCGTCAACGTCTCGGCCAGGGACAAGGCGACGGGCAAGGAGCAGCAGATCCGCATCCAGGCCTCGGGCGGCCTCTCGGAAGCCGAGATCCAGAAGATGGTCAAGGATGCCGAAGTGCACGCCGCCGAGGACAAGCGCCAGAAGGAGCTGGTCGAGGCGCGCAACCACGCCGAGGCGCTGATCCACACCACCGAGCGCACGCTCGCCGAGCATGGGGACAAGGTCGGGGCGGCCGAGAAACAGGCCATCGAGCAGGCGATCGCCGAACTGAAGACCGCGACCTCCGGCGAGGATGCCGAGGCCATCCGCCAGAAGACCCAGACCCTGGCGCAGGCCAGCATGAAGCTGGGCGAGGCCATGTACCGCCAGGCCGACGGCGGTGGCGCGGCCCCGGGCGGCAATGGCGAGCCCGGCACGACCGGCCCCGAGCAGGGGGCCGGCGGGCAGGAGGGCGTGGTCGATGTCGACTTCGAGGAGGTCGACGAGAACAAGAAGGGCAAGTCCGCCTGACTTCCAGCGGGCGCCCTTGATTTCAATGGGCCTTCGCGCCCGGAAATGATGTAGAAGAGCCCTGATTCTCGGAGGCCGCGCCAGCCGCGCCTCCGAGGTCTCAGGGGAACTTCCGAGGCTGATGCATGGCGAAGCAGGACTATTACGCCACTCTCGGGCTCGCGCGCGGCGCCTCGATCGAGGACATCAAGAAGGCCTATCGCAAGCTCGCGATGCAGCACCACCCGGACCGCAATCCGGGCGACAAATCGGCCGAGCACAAATTCAAGGAAGTCACCGAGGCCTACGACGTCCTCAAGGACGAGCAGAAGCGCGCGGCCTATGACCGTTTCGGCCATGCCGCCTTCGAGAACGGCGCGGGCGGCCGCTCCAACGGCTTCGATTTCGGTTTCGGCGGCGGTTTCGCCGACATCTTCGACGAGATGTTCGGCGAGTTCATGGGCGGCCGGCGCGGCGGCCCGGCGCAATCGGCGCGCGGGGCGGACCTGCGCTACAATCTCGAGATCACGCTGGAGGAGGCCTTCGCCGGCAAGCAGGCGAAGATCCGCGTGCCCACCATGGCGCCCTGCGAGGAATGCGAGGGCTCGGGCTCGGCCAAAGGCGCGAGCCGGCGCTCCTGCTCCACCTGCAACGGCATGGGCCGGGTGCGGGCGACGCAAGGCTTCTTCACGATCGAGCGCAGCTGCCCGACCTGCCAGGGCGCGGGCGAGGTGATCGACAAGCCCTGCCGCTCTTGCGAGGGCGCGGGCCGCGTGCGCAAGGAGCGCGCGCTCTCCGTCACCATCCCGCCCGGCGTCGAGGACGGCACGCGCATCCGGCTCGCCGGCGAGGGCGAGGCCGGCTTGCGCGCCGCGCCTGCGGGCGACCTCTACATCTTCCTCTCGATCGCCCCGCACGGGGTCTTCCAGCGCGACGGCGCGCATATCTATTGCAAGGTGCCGATCCCCATGACCACGGCGGCGCTCGGCGGAGTGGTCGAGGTGCCGACGGTCGAAGGCAGCCGCGCGCGCCTGACCATCCCGCCCGGCACGCAGACCAGCGCGCAGTTCCGGCTCAAGGGCAAGGGCATGACCGTGCTGCGCTCCACCTCGCGCGGCGACATGTATGTGCAGGCGCAGATCGAGACGCCGGTCAATCTCACCCGCAAGCAGCAGGAGCTCCTGCGCGAATTCGAGAAGGCCGGGCAGGGCAGCTCGCACAGCCCCGAGTCGGAAGGCTTCTTCGCGCGCGTGAAGGAGCTCTGGCAGGAGCTGAAGGACTAGGCACTAGCCAAGTGGCGCCCCGCTGGGCGCGCTCCAGGCGGGCTCCGCCTTAGATCAGCTCCAGTCTGATCTTGCGTCCCAAGGCAGCCGCGGCACGCTTGAGCGTGTCCAGCTGCACCTTGTCGTTGGTGGGATCCAGCAGTCGCTCGAGTTGCGCCCGGCTCGTGCGAATACGCGCCGCCATCCGCGTCTTGCTTATCCCTTGCGTCCTCATGGCGGTTTGAATTTGCCAGGCGATCACCGTCTTTACCGCCTCGGCGGTGACCTCCTCATACAATTGATGCTCCTTCAGAAAGGATTCGAAGGAGGAGCCTGTATGCGGGTGTGAGGAGGTGTTCAGCGCTCCACCTCCCGCTGGCGGCGACGTGCGAGCTCTAGGTCGCCCTGTGGGGTGGTCCGCGACTTTTTTACGAAGCCGTGCAAGAGGACCAGCTGACCGCGAGCGACGCAAAACAGCAGCCGCGCGATTCGATTTCCGATCAGGTTGCTTCGTACTTCCCATAGCCCACCTCCGAGAGGGCGGCATACCGGCATGCCGACTGGCCATCCGAACTCGACAGCGATGTCCCTGCCAAGCTTCCGTCGATCTTCTTCCGGCAGGGTCCTGAGCCACTCGCGCACGGGCTCCTGTCCCGTCCGGGAGCGATAGAAATACGCGGGCAGCTTTTTCAAAGTAGGGCCACGGCAGTCATGGTTAGATTACACGGCAAGATCGTACCGTGCAAGGTACAGCCCCCTGGCATCGGCTTGCACCGGTAAGTCACTCCCGGCCTGCCCAAGCTCCCGCGAACCTGCTTTAATCCTTTCCAAGGAAGAACCACGGCAGGGGAGGGCAGGACCATGACCATCCGCATCGGCGTGATCGGCTGCGGCGGGCGCATGGGCCGGCTGCTCCTGCGCACCATCCTGGAGGACCGGGACTGCCGCCTCTCGGGCGGCGTGGAGCAGGCGCGCAGCGCCGAGGTTGGCCAGGACCTGGGGCGCCTCGCCGGCCTCGAGCCGATCGGCCTCAAGGCGACGGGCGATGCGCGGGCGCTGGTGGAGGAGAG
>JAREAF010000053.1 GCA_029240475.1 Rhodospirillales bacterium
TCCCTTGCGGCTTCGAGCATGCCCGCCCCGGGGAAGGGCGGCAAGGGGCCGAACCGCGGCACTCTGCGCAACGGCGAGCGGCGCAGGCCCGTTTCTGGAGGCAAACCAATGAGGTGACGCGATGCCGAAGCGGGGTAAGCCGGACAGGCCCGACCTGCCGGAGGAACAGGGCGAGGGCGTGCAGCGCCACGACCCGCGCCAGCGGCGCCCGACCTACGACCAGACCGAGGAGCAGAAGGACCCGCGCCAGCGCGGCGCCGGGTTGGGCGACCTGCCCAAGCGGGACAAGCGGCACGGCGATGGAACCGATCCGGCCGAGCAACGCGAGACGGATCCACGCGAGCGCGACCGCACGCCCGGGCAGGGCATCGAGCCCAAGGACGCTCCGCGGCGCTAGCTACCAGCCGCCGGTCGCCATCCAGCGCTCCACCTGATCCAGGTGGTCGTGGCCCCAGAACGGCTCGCCATCCACGATGAAGAAGGGCGAGCCGAACACGCCCTTGCTCAGGGCCTCGTCGTTGATCTCCTTCAGCCGCTGCTTGACCTCCGGCTTCTGCAGGGCCGCAAGGCACTCGCCGCGGTCGTGGCCGAGGGCCGCGGCGATCTCCGCGGACTCTTCCGCGCCGATGACCGCGCGGCCTTCGCCGAACGCGCGCGCATAGACCGCCTTGGCGTAGGCGACGGCGGCCGCAGGGTCGCGCTGATCCAGCCAGTAGAACAGACGCGCCGGCGCCACCGAAGAGAACGGGAACTGGTCGGGCAGACGGAACGGAACGCCGTAGAGCCGGCTGGTCCGTTCGATGTCCCGCCGCGCATAAGGACCCCGCAGCGGCTGGTTCAGCAGCGGCGACTGGCCGGTCGTCTGGAACAGCACGCCGAGGAGGAATGGGCGCCAGCGCACCGCGCGGCCGTGCTTGTCTGCGATCCCCTCGATCCGGCGGCTGCCGAAATATCCGTAGGGCGAGGAGAAGTCGAACCAGAACTCGATCGGTGCCGCCATTGAGCCCCCCCTCAATCCAGCGTCGCATGGAAAGGGCTCGATGCTATCCGGCTCGCATTCCGCCGGCAACGGGCGCCGGCTCCGCCTTGTCCGCCGGAATGCTGTCGCCCAGCGCTTCGAGCAGCGGTCCGAGATGCTTCTCATAGCGCCGCCAGCGGCCGACCGAGCCGGTATAAAGCGGCTGGCGCACCTGCCAGGTGCTGGGCGTGACCACCGACCGCCGGGTCTCGTGAAAGGCGAGGCAGCGGTCGTCCCAGGGCAGGCCGCAATATTCGAGTATGCGCCTGGTATGCGCCTCGAGATCGGCGATCAGCTCCTCATACCGGATTTCCAGCGGCGGATTCGGCAGCGCCGCGCGCCAATGCGCCATCAGCCGCACATACTGGCGATAATACAGTCCGAGCGCCCTCAGATCGCGGTTGTAGGCATGCCGATCCTGGAACTGGTGCATGTAGCAGGAGACGCAAGTGTCGCGCGGGTCGCGCCGGCAGTGGATCACGCGCGCGTTCGGCAGCAGCAACGCGATCACGCCGAGCAGCTCGAAATTGTGCGGCATCTTGTCGGTGACGCGCGCAGCCGATGGTGCGAGCGCGGCCACCTCCGCCACATACCGGGCGCCGAATGATCGGGCGAGGTCGGGTCCGATCTGCGGGATGAACTCCGGAAAACGCTTCTGCGCGCCTGCGGCCTTGCGCAACGCGCCGGTGAGATGGGTCAGGGTTTCCAGCTCGCCCGCGCCGAACACCAGCGGATGGCTGGCCAGGATCTGCTCCGTCAAGGTGGTGCCGGAACGCGGCATACCGACGATGAAGACCGGCCGCTCCGACGGATCGCCCCAGCGCGCCCGCTCGGCCATGAAGGATTTCGTGAAGACCGAGACGATGGCGTCCACCCGCTTGGCGAAATAGTCCGGATCGGCCAAGGAAGTGCGCATCCGGTTGGCTTCCTTCAGGCGCAGCATCGCGCGATCGCAATCGCCGAGATCGTCGGCGATCTTCGCCGCGGCATAGGTCAGGCGAAGGCGGTCGGAGGTGCGCAGCGCCGGATCGCTCAGCAGCCGGTCGATCAGCTCGGGCTCGGGATCGCCAGGCCGGAACTTATGCGCGCGCGCGAGCAGCGCATGAGCCGCTGAACAGCGCGGATCGTCCGTCAGCACCGCGCGCAGCCCCGCAGCCGCCTCCTGTGCGCGGCCAAGCTCCAACAGCGTGCCGTTCCGCCCGATCCGCGCCGCCAGATGGCCCGGAGCCACGGCCTCGCAACGATCATAGTCCTCCAGCGCCTCCTCTCCCCGCCCAAGCTGCCGCAGGGCGCGCGCAAGATTGCACAGAGCCTCCGGGAATGCCGGCCGCAGCTTCAGCGCCCGGTGCAGCTTCTCGATGGCCTCCTGCGGCCGGTTGGCCGCGATCAGCGCCTTGGCGAGGTTGTTGTGGAGGGCCGGATCGCCGGGCCGGTTGTCGAGGGCACGCGCGAGCAGCTCCGCCGAGGCGTCCGGATCGTTCGCGGCGAGCGCGACCATGCCGAGGCCCGCCAGCGCCGCCCAATGCTCCGGGAAACGATCGAGAATGGCGCGGAACGCGGCCTCCGCCTCGCCGAAGCGGCGGGCGCGCAGCAGCGCCTCGGCGTGGGTTAGCTCCTGCTGCAGCGGCTTTGCGGCCCGCTTGGGCGGTTTGGCAGGCTTCATGCGCCGTCTGCTATTGCAGCCGCTCGACGGCGATGGCGGTTGCCTCGCCGCCGCCGATGCAGAGCGAGGCCACGCCGCGGCGCAGCCCCTGCCGCTGCAAGGCCGCGAGCAGCGTGACGATCAGGCGCGCCCCCGATGCGCCGATGGGATGGCCGAGCGCGCAGGCGCCGCCGTGCGGGTTGACCTTCTCATGCGGAAGATGGAGATCGCGCATCGCCGCCATGGTGACGACGGCGAAGGCTTCGTTGATCTCGTAGAGATCGACCTCGTCGGCGCGCCACCCGATGCGTTCGAGCAGCTTGCGGATCGCCTCGACGGGGGCCGTGGTGAACCAGGCCGGCGCCTGGGCATGGGCCGCATGCGCCCTGATCTCGGCGAGCGGGGTCGCCCCCCGCCGCTCCGCCTCCGAGCGGCGCATCAGCACCAGCGCGGCGGCGCCGTCGGAGATCGAGCTGGAATTGGCGGCCGTGACGGTGCCATCCGGACGAAAGGCGGGCTTCAGCGTCGGGATCTTTGCCGGGTCAGCCTTGAGAGCCTGCTCGTCGGAGCCGACCACGGTCTCCCCGCCGCGCCCCTTCACGCGGGCCGGCACGATCTCGGCGGCGAAGCTGCCATCCTCGTTGGCGCGCTTGGCGCGGCGCAGCGACTCCAGCGCGAAGGCATCCTGCGCCTCGCGCGTGAACTGATAGGCCTCGGCCGTGTCCTCGGCGAAGGTGCCCATCAGCCGGCCCTTGTCGTAAGCATCTTCTAGGCCGTCCAGGAACATATGGTCGAGCACGCGGCCATGGCCGAGACGGTAGCCAGCCCGCGCGCGGTCGAGCAGATACGGCGCGTTGGACATGCTCTCCATTCCGCCGGCCACCACAATATCGGCGCTACCGGCGCGGATGAGGTCGTGCCCAAGCATCGCCGCCTTCATGCCCGAGCCGCAGACCTTGTTCACCGTGGTGCAGCCGATCGATTGCGGCAGCCCCGCGCCGAAGCTGGCCTGCCGCGCCGGCGCCTGGCCGAGCCCAGCCGGGAGCACGCAGCCCATGAAGACCTCGCTGACCTGCTCGGGGGCGAGCTGCGCCCGCTGCAGCGCGGCCTTGATCGCGAGCGCGCCCAGCTCCGGCGCGGACAGGTCTTTCAGCGCGCCCTGGAAGGCACCCATCGGCGTGCGCGCGGCGCCAACGATGACCACGGGATCCTGGCTGGGCATGAGCCGCCTCCTACTCGACCAATTGCATGAAGAGCCGATCGGCCGCCGCAGCTTCGGGCCGACGGGCCAACAAGCCTTGGTATTGAGATGGTGCCATTTCCAAGGTTTTCAGAATCCAGCCGTCCAGGATCGGCACCCGCGCCGCATTCGTGAGCTCGGTTCCGGTCATTTTTCGAAGCCGCAGCTCCGCGAACGCTCTTCCAACATCATAGGGCAACCCAACCCCGGCCAACAGGTCGTCCACTGCCATGGGCGCCAGTGCCTGATGCTCCACCGTCCACCGGAAAGCCAACAGGGTGCGCATCATGTAGCAGTAGGCCTTATCCGTGACCGTGCTCTTCCCGGCGGCCGCGCTCCATTGCTTCTGTGCGAAGTGGAAGTAGTGCCGGCCGTAATGGCGCGGCGAGTACTGGCCGCGGACGAAGTCCGAAAGCAGCGCGCAGCGCGGCTCGTCGCGCTGATAGACGATGGGGGAGGTCAGCCACTCTCCCACGGTCGCGTTGGAACGCATTATGAGTTCGATCGCCTTGCGCAGATCCCAGCCGCTGATGTCGAGCAGTTCCGAAATCGGCGATTCCAGAACGTCGCGCGGCCGACGGAAGGATAGGTAAGACTCCTTGCTGCGGGCGAAGATGAACCGTACGTCGTAGTCGCTATCGGCCGAGGGAAAACCCCAGGCCCGACTGCCGGATTAGACGGCGAGCAGAATCCGGACGCCGTGGCGCTCCTCGAGGGTCGCAAGTCGTGTTTCGATCTCTCGCGGGTTCGACGGTGCTGGACCCAGGGTTCATGAGCAGCTTGCGAGGTATTCAACCCTTCTTGCGCCGCGCCCGGCGCACCAGCTCGCCGCCACAATTCGGGCAGGTCTGGTTCATCCCATCGGCGCAAGGCGCGCAGAAGGTGCATTCATAGCTGCAGATGCGCGCCTCGCCGTCCGGCGGCAAGGAGGCCCCGCATTTCTCACAGGCTGGCCGCATCTCCAGCGCCATTCCCCCTCTCCTACTGCGTCTCCTCGAACAGCTCGCGGCCGATCAGCATGCGCCGGATTTCGCTGGTGCCTGCCCCGATCTCGTAGAGCTTGGCGTCCCGCAGCAGCCGTCCCGTCGGATAGTCATTGATGTAGCCGTTTCCGCCCAGGCACTGGATCGCTTCCAGCGCCATCCAGGTCGCCTTCTCGGCGGAGAACAGGATCGCTCCGGCCGCGTCCTTGCGCGTGACCTCGCCGCGATCGCAGGCCTTGGCTACGGCATAGACGTAGGACTTCGCCGCGTTCATGGTCGTGTACATGTCCGCGAGCTTGGCCTGCATGATCTGGAACGCGCCGATCGGCTGGCCGAATTGCTTTCGCTCGTGCACGTATGGGATCACGACATCCATGCAGGCCTGCATGATCCCGAGCGGGCCGCCCGACAGAACCGCGCGCTCGTAGTCGAGGCCGCTCATCAGCACCGCGACGCCGCGCCCGACCTCGCCCAGTACATTCTCCGCCGGCACCTCGCAATCCTCGAACACCAGCTCGCCCGTGTTCGAGCCGCGCATCCCAAGCTTGTCCAGCTTCTGCGCGGCCCTGAAGCCCTTCGTCCCCTTTTCGATGAGGAAGGCCGTTATCCCGCGCGAGGCCGCTTCGGGGTCGGTCTTGGCATAGACCACCAGCACGTCGGCATCGGGGCCGTTGGTGATCCACATCTTGGTGCCGTTGAGGACGTAGCGGTCGCCTTTGCGCTCGGCCTTCAGGCGCATGGATAACACGTCGGACCCCGAGCCCGATTCGCTCATGGCGAGCGCGCCGACATGCTCGCCCGAGATCAGCTTGGGCAGGTATTTGCGCTTCTGCGCCTCGGCTCCGTTCCGGCGGATCTGGTTGACGCAGAGGTTGGAATGCGCGCCATAGCTCAGGCCGACGCTGGCCGAGGCCCGGCTGATCTCCTCCATGGCGACGATATGCTCGAGATAGCCCATCCCGGCGCCGCCATATTCCTCCTCGACGGTGATGCCGAGCACGCCGAGATCGCCAAGCTTGCGCCAGAGGTCCATCGGGAATTCGTTGGACCGGTCGATCTCGGCCGCGCGGGGCGCGATCTCGTCGGCGGCGAACCCGGCGACGCTCTCGCGCAGCATCTCCGCGGTCTCACCGAGGTCGAAATTCAGTCCCGGCGGGCTGTTGCGAAACACGGTCCTCATCCTCCAATTGAACAGGGTAGCGCCTTCACCCTCAAGAACGAACAGGCTCGGCGCGCCGCCTCGGCGCGATGGGCGTAAGGCGGGCGAGACCCAGCGCCTCCTCCAGCGCGGCGGCGGCCGAGAGCAGCTCGGCTTCGCCGCGCGGCTTGCCGACGATTTGAAGCCCGACCGGCAGACCCGCCTTGGTGAAGCCGCAGGGCAGCGACAGGGCCGGGCAGGAGGTCAGGGTGATCGCCGAGACGAGCCGCAGCCAATCGATGTAGCTCTCGAACTTGTGGCCGGCGACCTCGGTGACATAGCGCTGGTTGACGTCGAAAGGCGGCGTGCAGGCGGTCGGGCAGAGCAGCAGGTCGTAGCGGGTGAAGAACTCGGCCATGTTCTTGAAGATGCGCCCCCGCGCCCGCTCCGCCTCGCCGATCCGCTGCGGCGCCTGCGCAAGCCCCTGCTCGATGTTCCAGACGATGTCTTCCTTCAGAAGGCTGCGTTTGGTCCGGTAGAGCGGGTCCATTCCGGCCACATAGCCGGCCGCGCGGAGCACGTGGAAGGTCTCCGGCGCTTCCGAGAAGTCGGGGCAATCCTCCGTCACTTCCGCGCCGAGCTCGGCCAAGCGCGCAGCCGCTGCGGCGGTGATGGCCCTCACCTCCGGATCGACGGGGCTGATGCGGAGGTCGGGGCTGAAGGCCACGCGATTCGGCACCACGCGGCGCTCGGCGGCGGAGGCGTAGCTCTCGACGGGCGCCGGATAGGACAATGGATCCGCCGGGTGGTAGCCGGCCATGGCATCGAGCAGCAACGCAAGATCGCCGACCGTTCTGGCCATCGGGCCGTCGACGGACATCTTGTCGAAGGGGAGCTCGCGGGGGCCACTCGGAACCCGGCCGGGGCTGGGCCGCAAGCCAACCACGCTGCAGAAGCTCGCGGGCGTGCGCAGGCTGCCGCCGAGATCGGACCCCGTGGCGAGCCACACCTCGCCCGTCGCGAGCGCCACCGCCGATCCGCCGGAGGAGCCCGCGCAGCTCATGCGCGTGTCCCAGGGATTGAGGGTCTGCCCGAACACCGGGTTGAAGGTATTGGCTCCGGCGCCGAATTCCGGCGTGTTCGACTTGCCGAGCACGATCGCGCCGCGCGCCTCCAGCCGTTCGACCAGCAGGTCCGAGCGGTCCGGCACGTGATCGGCATAGATCGGCGAGCCGAAGGTGGTGCGCACCCCGGCCACCGGCGTGAGGTCCTTGACGGCGATCGGCAGCCCACCGAGCCAGCCGGGCCCCTCCTCCGGCCGCTCGCGTTCCAGCCGGCGCGCATGCTCGCGCGCGCGCTCCGCGCAAAGCGTCGGCATCGCATTGACCGCCGGGTCCACCTCGGCCATCCGCGCGAGCGCGGCATCGACGAGCTCGATCGGCCGCAGCTCCCGGCGGCCAAGACGCTGCACCGCCTCCAACGCGCTCAGTTGGATCAGTTCGTCCGACATTCACGCCTCCGCCGCGGTTGCGGCTTCTCCTATCCAAAATCGCCAACCCGACCGGGCCGCTGCGCTTTCAGCAAGAACTCCAGCTTGCGCTATACTCCGGCGCAGGGCGAAGCCATCTGGGACATCCCGTTTCTGGAACAGGGAGTGTGCCATGAGCGCAGCGTCTTCTCTATCCCAAGCGCTTACCGAACTCGCCCGCAGCTTTTCAGGGCAGCTGCTGCGGCCGGGCGATCCTGGCTATGAGGAAGCCCGCAAGGTTCATAATGGATTGGTGGACAAGCGGCCGGCACTGATCGCGCGGTGCGCGGGCGTCGCCGACATCGCCGATGCCGTGCGGCTTGGCCAGGAGCTAAACCTGGAGGTCGCCGTGCGCGGCGGCGGCCACAATGTGACAGGCCGGGCGACGACCGAGGGCGGACTGATGATCGACCTCGCCGGCATGAAGGGCATTCATGTCGATCCGCGCACACGCACGGCGCGGGCGCAAGGCGGCGTGACGTGGGCCGAATACAATCGCGAAACGCAGCTGCATGGGCTTGCGACCACCGGAGGGGCCGTATCCAGCACGGGCATCGCCGGACTGACGCTCGGCGGCGGGCTGGGCTGGCTCATGGGCAGGCACGGGCTGGCCCTGGACAATCTCCGCTCGGTCGAGATCGTCACTGCCGACGGCGAGGCCCGGACGGCGAGCGCGGACGAAAACCCGGACCTGTTCTGGGCGGTGCGTGGCGGCGGCGGCAATTTTGGCGTGGTGGCCTCGTTCGAATACAAGCTGAGCCCGATCGGCCCGATGGTCACCGGCGGCCTGGTCGCCCATCCGTTCGATCAAGCGCGCGACATGCTGCGGTTCTATCGCGACGCGACCGCGGCGGCGCCGGACGATCTCACCATCTTCGCCGGCCTGATCCATGCGCCGGACGGATCGGGCGTCAAGCTCGCGGCGATGGTGGCGTGCCACTGCGGCCCGCTCAAGGTCGGTGAGGCGGAGACGCGGCGGGTCAAGACCTACGGCTCGCCTGTGGTCGACGCGCTTGGGCCGATCTCCTACTGCCAGCAGAACGCGATGCTGGACGCCGCATATCCGCGCGGCGCGCTCAATTACTGGAAATCGAACTTCCTCTCGAGCTTGAGCGACGACGCGATCGACACCATAGTCGAATGCTTCGCCACCTGTCCCACGCCGATGGGCCAGATCCTCATCGAGCATTTCCACGGCGCGGTCTGCCGAGTGCCGGTCGCAGACGCCGCCTACGCACAGCGTGGCGAAGGATACAATCTCGTGATCCTGTCCGAATGGCAGGACCGGACGATGAACGAGCGGTGCATCGGCTGGGCGCGCGACAGCTACGGGGCGATGAAGGCGTTCATGACACCGGGGAGATACCTGAACTACCTCGAGGAGGATGCTGCGAAGGATGCGGTGGCGGCGGCGTACGGACCCAACTACGCGCGCCTCCAGCAACTCAAGGCGAAATACGATCCGGGCAATCTCTTCCACATGAATCAGAACATCCGTCCGGCTAAGGGAGCAGGTTCTTAGCTCATCGTTAAGGTTGATCGGCCCAGCCTGACCCGCATGCGGAGGGTTCAATCCCTGCCGAATGACGAGCGCGGCATCGCCCTGGTCATGGTGATCTGGGTGCTGGCGCTGCTCTCGCTCATGGCCGCCAGCTTCCTGGCCGAGGCGCGGGTGGAGGTGCGACGCACGGCCAATCTCCGCGAGCGCGCCGTCGCCGAGGCCCTGGCCGAGGCGGGCGTGCACCTCGCGCTCGCCCGCATCGTCGCGGAGCATGGGGGCACACATCCGCAAAGCTGGACCGAATCCCTTGCCTCCGGAACCGTGACGATCACGCTGGCCGACGAGCGCGGCAAGATCGATTTGAACGAGGCCGAACCGGCTCTGCTCGAAGGCTTGTTCGAGAGCCAGGGAGTGCCCGCACGCGCGGCCGAGGCGCTGGCCGCGGCGGTGGCCGACTTTCGGGACACCGACCGGGCGGCGGCGCTCGAGGGCGCTGAGGACGGCGACTACGCGCCCGGCTCCGGAGGCGCGAAGGATTTCCGCTTCGAGACCCCCGACGAGCTCCTGCAAGTGAAGGGAATGACGCAAGCTCTCTACGAGCGTCTGGCGCCGCTCGTCACGGTTCACTCCACTTTGCCGGGCATCGATCCCCTGCTCGCCCCCGACGCGGTGCTCCGGGCGGTGCCGAACATCGACCGGACGGAGCTGAACAAGTTCCTGACGACGCGCCGGAAGCTCGCCGCCGTTCTGCAAGCCAGGCCGGACCCGCAGCGCGCGCAGGCCGGCACCGACACCCGCAGGGCCAAGGTCTATGGCGAGCTGCACGCGGCGCTGCCGCGGCGCAATTCGGTCGAGCGCTTCTACGCGCTCGACAATGCGACGCCGCCGGTCTTCACGATCTCCGCAGAGGCGGTCACCGCCGAGGGAGCCCGCTACCGCCGCGAGGCGGTGGTGCGGCTCTCGGAAGACGGGCTGAACTCGTGGCAGATGCTGGAGTGGCGCCGCCCCCGGACAGCCGTCCTCACCGGCTACTGAATCTTGAACTCCAGCGGCGCCAGCGACCGCACCCGGCTGCGCAGCTCCTCGGTGATCTCGCGCGCGTCCTGCCGGCTCGCCGCCACGCGCGGCGTGATCAGGACCAGGAGCTCGGTGCGGCGCTGGGTGTCGGTGGTGGTCTTGAACAGATTGCCCAAGACCGGGATTTCGGAAACGACGGGCAATCCGCTGACGCCTCTGGAGGAACCGTCGCGGATCAATCCGCCGAGCGCGACCGATTCTCCACTTTGGACCGCGACCGTGCTCTTGATCTGCCGCTGCTGGATGATCGGAGTGATATCGTCCAGATCGGCGGCGGTGGCATTGGGCGGTAGTGCGAGGTCGCTGACCTCCTGGATGATGTCCAGAACAACAAGGCCGCCGGAATTCACACGCGGCGATACGCTGAGAATGACCCCAGTGTCGCGGTATTCGATGGTGTTGACGAGCGGGCCTTCAATGTCCTCGGTCGTCTGCCGCTCCTGGGTGGCGACCGGTACCTGATCACCCACCTGCAGACGTGCCGTCTCGTTGTTGAGGACCATCAACTGGGGCGATG
>JAREAF010000468.1 GCA_029240475.1 Rhodospirillales bacterium
GTTCGAGGTTGTGCAAGGCCGCGATCTCAATGCCAGTGATCTGCGCAGCCTCGTGCGGGACTTCCTCGATAAGGTCGAGGGCCTGGAGCCCGGCTCCACGGTGATGGTCTATCTGGCCGGGCACGGGGTCCAGCTCGAAGGCGATAATTATCTGCTGCCGGTCGATGCCCGCATCCAGCGTGACGCGGATATCGCCATCGAGGGCTTTCGACTCTCCGACCTCGTCCGTTCCCTGGAGCAGAGCCCGGCCCGGGTGAGGGTGGTCGTCGCCGACATGGCCCGTGAATACGCGCTCGGCTCCACGGGTGAGCCTATTGCGAAGGGACTGGCCTTGATCGAACCGCCTGCCGGTTTCCTGATGGCTTTCTCCTCGGCGCCCAACATCCTCGCCACAGGTGGGTCCGGTCCCTACGGCCCTTATGCCACGGCCCTGGCGGAAATGATCCGCCAGCCGGGCTTAGGCCTCGACGAGGTTTTCGCCCGCACGCGCTTGCGGGTGCATGAGACCACGAACGGCCTGCAGATCCCCTGGCATTCTGCCAATCTGGGCAACGTCTCCTTCGCGTTCTTCGAGCCGACGGAGACGGCCGCTGCGCCTCTTGTTCGCGAGGTCCGGCGCATCGAGGAGGTGCCCGCCGAGGAGGCCTATGCCATCGCGGTCGAGCGCGACACGATCCAGGACTATCAGGCCTTCCTGCGCCGCTATCCCGATCATCGCCTCTCGCGGCGTGTGACGGCGCTCCTCGCCGCCCGCCGGGAGGCTGCTGTCTGGCGCCGCACCGTCACGCGCGACACCCGCGAGGCCTATTGGACTTACCTGCGCGCCTACCCGAACGGCCCGCACGCGCCCGATTCCCGGCGCAGGCTCGCCCGCCTCTCCGCGCCCTATGCCCCGCCGGCGGTCTTCGAAGAAGTGATCTACGACGACCTGCCTCCGCCTCTGCCAGAGGTGGAGCGGATCGAGGTCGTCGAGGTGGTGACCATCATCCGAGACGTGCCGCCCCCGCGTCTGCCGGCCTATCTCCTGCCGCGATGGGACGAGGACGACGAGGACTTCATCACCATTATCCGTGAGCCCCCGCCGCCGCCGATCATGGCCGGCATCCTGCCGATTCCGTATGCACTCCCCGTGCCGTATCGGGCGCGTCCGCCCCGCTACTTCTACCAGCCGATCGCTCCGCGAACCCCGAGGGGTCCGGTCGCCATCCCGGTGCGGGCGCCTTACGTCTTCGACCGCAGCGATGAGCCCCTGCCGCGGCCGCGCCGCAACCTGCGCGCCGAGGAGCTCCGCGTGCCGAGGCAGCCCGGTCTTGCCGCGCCTATCGAGCCGATCCCGGTTTCGGTCGGCCCGAGGGAGCCGCGCGAGGGCAGGGATGTCCGTTCCGGCGAGCGTCCGCGCATGCGGCCGGACCGCATCCCGTCGCGCCGGATCCCGCTCATTGGAGAGCAGGAGGATCGTCCGCGCGCGGTTCGCCCCGAACCAGCCGAGCCGAGGGAGCGGCCCGATCGGGAGCGCAGCCCGCGCGCTGTCGAGCAGGATCGCGACAGGCGTGAGGCTCGACCCGATGCTCCCATGCGCGACGCGACTCGCCCGCGTGACCCGAGGCTCGATGCGGATGAGATCCTTCCGCGTCAGCCGAGGCCGGACCGGCCACGGATCGAGATCGAGCGCGAGCGTCCCGACCGGGACAGGGAGAGAGCCGGTCGCGAGCCTGAGCGCCGTGATCCGCGCAGCCGGCCGGACAGAAGGCCCGATCCGGAGAGGATCGAGCCGGCGCCGGTGATCGGTCTGCCTCGGATTGAGGAGCGCCGCCCGCGTCGTGATGACGATGAGGCGCCGCGTCGGCGCGTTGAGCGGCCGGCAGCTATCGAAAGGTTGGACCAGGGGGAAAGGCCTATCCGTCCAGCAAGGCCCGCCCTGCGCGATGACAGGCGCCCGGACCGTCCGTCCCGTGATGTCGCGCCGCGAGAAATCGAGCGGACCGAGAGGCGCGCGCGCCCGCTCTTCGAGGAGCGGCCCGCACCACGCCGGTTCGAACGGCCGGAAGCGCCCGCGGTCCAGCCGAGGCCGTTGCCCCGCATGGAAGCTCCCGCGCGGGTGGAGCGGGCTGGCCGCGAGCCGCCAAGAGCTTTCGACCAGCCGCGCCCGGGGCGGGACATGGACAGGCCATCCAGAGATCGGCCTTCCTTCGAGGCGCCACGGCGGCAGGGTGGCGAGGGCCGCGCCCAACGTTGCCTGCCCGGACGTCCCTGTCCGCAGGAGCGCTGACATGCGCTACGTTCCCTCCCTCCTTCCGGGGAGGGAACAGCCGCCACACTCTTATAAGGCAGACTCTCAGCAGCGCTTGAATTCCTCAAAGCAAAACGCCGGAGCTTTCGGGCTCCGGCGTTTTGCTTTGTAAAAGGGCCTGCGGCTTACTTGTCGAGCCGGGCGATCAGGCTTGACGTGTCCCAGCGCTTGCCGCCCATCTTTTGGACCTCGGCATAGAACTGATCGACGATGGCCGTGACCGGCAGGCTGGCGCCGTTCTTGCGCGCCTCGCCCAGCACGATGGACAGGTCCTTCCGCATCCAGTCGACGGCGAAGCCGAAATCGAACTTGCCCTGGTTCATGGTCTTGCCGCGGTTCTCCATCTGCCAGGAGCCGGCCGCGCCCTTCGAGATCACTTCGAGCACGGCCTCGATGTCGAGTCCGGCCTTCTTGCCGAAGTGGATGCCCTCGGCCAGCCCCTGCACGAGGCCCGCGATGCAGATCTGGTTGATCATCTTGGTGAGCTGGCCGGAGCCGGCAGGGCCGAGGAGGCGGCAGGCGCGGGCAAAGCTCATGATCACCGGCTCGGCCGTCCCGTAGGGCTCTGCGTCGCCGCCGCACATCACGGTGAGAACGCCGTTCTCCGCGCCGGCCTGTCCGCCCGAGACCGGGGCGTCGACGAAGGCGAAGCCCTTCTCCTTGGCGGCGGCATAGAGTTCGCGGGCCACTTCCGCCGAAGCCGTGGTGTGGTCGACGAAGATCGCGCCGTTGCTCATGCCCTGGAAGGCGCCGTCGTCCCCGAGCGTTACCTGACGCAGGTCATCGTCGTTGCCCACGCAGGCGAAGACGATCTCCTGGCCCTCGGCGGCCTCACGCGGGGTCCTGGCAGCGCGCCCGCCGTTCTCCGACACCCACTTGTCCGCCTTGGCGCCCGTGCGGTTGTAGACCGTCACCTCGTGGCCCTTGTCCTTGAGGTGGCGCGCCATGGGATAGCCCATCACGCCAAGTCCGAGGAATGCAACCTTCGCCATCGTTCGCTCCCTGAATGCTCCTCCGGTTCTAGCGCATCGTGCGGAAAAGTGGACCCGGTTTTCCGCTCCGAACGATGCGCTCATCACA
>JAREAF010000469.1 GCA_029240475.1 Rhodospirillales bacterium
CGATCCGCCGCCCGACGATCCGCCGCCCGAGGATCCGCCGCCCGACGATCCGCCGCCCGAGGATCCGCCACCCGATGAGCCGCCGCCGGAGGAGCCGCCGCCGGAGGAGCCGCCGCTCGACGAGCCGCCGCTCGACGAGCCGCCGCCGGAGGAGCCCCCGCCGGACGAGCCGGTCCTGGAGGTTCCGCTTCCGCGGCCGGAGCGGTCTCCCGCTCTGGGGTCGGGACCGATCGAGGCGGTGACGGCGATCGGCTCGATTTCGATGTCGGTCGCGGCCGAGGCGAGGAGCGGCGGGCGGACTTCGCCGATGGCGTTTCCGTGCTGGATCAGGCTTTCGCCTTGGATCGCCTGCGCGCCGTCCAGCCAGACGATGCGGTCCTCGCCGTAGCTCGCCAGCTGCCAGCATTGCGTCTGGCCGTCATACCAGCGGCGCCAGCTGCGGCAGTAGCGCCCATCCTCGATCCACCAGGAGCCGATATCGACGTCGCCGCTGCTGGAGCGGCCCCAGACCGTGCCCGGCGAGGGGTAATACATCCAGAACGGCCCGCTCTCGTCATAGGCGAGCAGGGTGTTGCCGGGCAGGATGCGCATCATGTCTTCGGCGCTGAGCACCGCCGGCCGGGTTTCCGACTGGGCGGTCATCGCGTATTCGACGCCGTTGTAAGACAGATTCACGAGCGCAAAGCTCAAGAGAAACAGCCGCAGCCGCATAAGCCGGCCTCACGCCCCTAGGGTCCCGACACTGACACGCCCTGGGGAACGGCCGGGAGAGAGCTGCAACAGCAACGGCCATTCCCCCTGGCGCTGCGGACAACACCCCGCGCGGCCCGGAAGATGCGCAACAGCCCGGGAAAATCGCGCGCGATGGACTCACCCGCCGGCGCGGCCCATCATGGCCGCTCGGGCAAGGCTTCGGCGAAGGAGGGGCGAGCATGGCTGAAGGCATTCTATTCCGCAGTGGAGAGGCTTTGGTGGCGGGCGGTCCTCCGGGCACCGCCGCCGAGCCGGAGGTGATCATCGGCTCGCTGGCCGGACCCGTCGGGGTCGCGATGGCCCATCTGATCGGTGACCAGGTGAAGGGGCACAGCCGCGTTTTCGCCATCCTCAACACCGACGTCCAGGTCCGCCCGGCCACATTGATGGTCAGCAAGGTGACCGTGCAGGGCGAGAAGGCCGGCAAATACACGAACATCCTCATGGGCACCGTGCAGGCGGCCATTGCCAACGGGGTGCTGGACGCCGTGCGCGCCGGCGACCTGCCGAAGGATCAGGTGAACGAGATCGGCATCATCTGCGCGGTGTGGCTGGCGCCGAACATCGTCGACATCCCCGATCTGGACCACCGCCAGCTCTTCGACATCCACCGCCAGGGCATGGCCAAGGCCATCCGCAAGGCCATGCGCAACGAGCCCTCGATCGACTGGCTGCTCGAGAACCAGGAGAAGATCGTCCACAAATATTTCCAGATGGGCCTGGACAAGAAGATTTGACCAGGAGGCGGGGGATTGACTCAGGTCAAAGCCCACGATGTCCGTGGCGCGCCAGGATAGCGGACGTTCGGCTAAGGGAGGTCTGAACCATGCTGAGCTTCGAGGATTGCGTCGCCTTCTGCGACCTCACCGAGGATGAGATCGATGCCATCGCTCAGCATGAGGGCATCCCCGAATTGCCGGCGGCTGAACTCGGGGCGGCGCTGCTGCGGCGGCCCGACGGCGTCGCCCGGATCCGCGCCATGATTCTCGACGACATCGCGCAAGCCCAGCGCCGTCGCAATTTCGCGCGCTCGGGCCGGCTCAAGGTCGTGCTGCGCCACTTCGTGGAGTGCCACGAGGCCTAGAGCGGCCGCAGCAGGAAGCGGCTCATCGGCATCGGGCCGTGCCGGCCGTCCCTGAGCTCTGTCCCGTCGGCCCGGAAACCGCAGCCTTCGAGCAGCCGCGCCGAGCGCGCATTCTCCGGATGAGCGAAAGCGGTCAATCCCGCGAGCCCGGCCGCCGCCGCTTGAGCGATCGCCGCCCGGGCCGCTTCACGCCCATAGCCCTGGCCCCAATGCGGGCGCCCGACCCAGTAGCCGAGCTCGCCTCCGCCCGCGCCGCCCGGCTCGATTCCGATCGTGCCGATCAGCCGCCCGGAGCCGAGCTCCGCCAGCGCGAACAGCAGGGGATGGTCGGCCTCGTGCCGCTGTTGCATGAAGAGGATGAAGGCGGCGGCGTCCTGGGGCGAATAGGGATAGGGCGGCCGGGCGAGCCAGCGCGCCACCTCCCAGTCGTTGAGATAGGTCACGAGCGCGGCGGTATCGGCGCTGTCCAAGGCGCGTAGCCGCAGCCGATCGGTGGTGATCTCCATCGCCGGCCAGAATGCCCGAAGGCGCGGCCCCCGTCAGTCCCGCGTCGCGCTCGACCGCCGGCGTCCGGAGCTCCAGGCGTCGATCCAGCGCAGCAGCATCAGCCCGGTGACCACGACCACGCCGTAGAGCGGGGCGGTGTCGTCCCACCCGGTCAGGTACAGGACTCCGGCAATACCGATCAGGAGCCCGGCCAGTTCGACGGCGATTCGCTTCATTGCTGCAATGGATCCGTGAGGGGCGCGAGAATAGGCGAGTATTGCTACGAATTCGTGAATAAAGCTGATGCTTCCGCACGGAAGGGCGTGAACTGAAGAAGGGAGGCGCGCATGCGTTACGAGCTCTATTACTGGCCGACCATCCAAGGCCGCGGAGAATTCGTCCGCCTGTCCTTGGAGCAGGCGGGGCTGGACTATGTCGACGTGGCGCGCGGACGGCGCGGAGAGGAGCGCATGCTCGCGCTGCTGGACGGGCGCAAGGTTGCGCGGCCTCCCTTCGCGCCGCCATTCCTCAAAGCGGGCGAGCTGCTGATCGGCCAGACCGCGAACATCCTCCTCTATCTCGGCGCGCGGCACGGGCTCGCGCCGAAACCCGAGGCGGGTCGGCTGTGGGCCAATCAGCTGCAGCTCACCATCGCCGACCTGGTGCAGGAGGTGCATGAGACACATCACCCGATCGCCAGCAGCCTCTATTACGAGGATCAGCGCCCGGAGGCGCGGCGCCGCGCCGAGGACTTCCGGCAGGACCGCATGCCGAAATTCCTGGACTGGTTCGAGCGGGTGCTCGAGCGCAACGCAAATGCGGGAGGCGGGCGGCGCGCCGGGCGGCTCATCGGCGCGAGCCTCACCTATCCGGACCTCTCGCTGTTCCAGATCGTCGAAGGGCTGCGCTACGCCTTTCCCCACGCGATGGGGCGGATCGAACGGGACTTCCCGCGCGTCGTCGAGCTGCACGACCGGGTCGCGGCCGGCCCGCGCATCGCCGCCTATCTCAAATCCAAGCGCCGCATCCCGTTCAACGAGGAAGGCA
>JAREAF010000470.1 GCA_029240475.1 Rhodospirillales bacterium
GAGAGAAGAAGCCGGCTCAGCCGCCCTTGGCGCGCTCGATCGCTTCCTGGACGAGCTGCGCCGCCTCTGCGGCGTCGGCCCAGCGCAGCACCTTCACCCATTTGCCCGGCTCGAGGTCCTTGTAGTGGGTGAAGAAATGCTCGATCTGGCGGGTCAGGATCTCGGGCAGCTCGCGATAGTCCGTCACGCCCTTGTGGAAGGGATGCAGCTTGTCGACGGGCACGGCGATGATCTTCTCGTCGCCCCCGGCCTCGTCCTCCATCAGCAGCGCGCCGATGGGGCGCGCGCGCAGGACCGCGCCGGGCACGACCGGCGTCGGCCCGACCACCACCACATCGCACGGATCGCCGTCGAGCGAGAGCGTGTGCGGCACGAACCCGTAATTGCCGGGATAGAACATCGCCGTGTGCAGGAAGCGGTCGACGAAGATCGCGCCCGAAGCCTTGTCCAGCTCGTATTTCACCGGATCGCCGCCCAAGGGCACCTCGACCACCACATTGATGTCGTGCGGCGGATCGAAGCCGATCGGAATCTTCGAGAGGTCCATCTCGTATCTCCTATTCGGAAGCGACCGGCGCGGGCGCGGGCGTCATCGGGGCGACGGGGTAGCGCCGCATCATCCAGAGCAGCAGCAGGAGCCCGGGCACCGCCAGCACGGTGCTGGTGACGAAGAACAGCACCCAATCGACATGGTCGGCGAGCCAGCCGCTGGTCGAGGAGAGCGCCGTTCGCCCGAAGGCCATGAAGGAGGAGAGCAGCGCATATTGGGTGGCCGTGTAGGCGACATTGCAGAGCAGCGAAAGATAGGCCACGAAAGCCGCCGAGCCCATCCCGCCGCTGAAATTCTCGAGGCCGATGGTGGCGAACAGCACCAGGATGTTGTGTCCGGCGATCGCCTGCGCCGCGAACATGAGGTTGGAGAGCATCTGCAGGATGCCGCACCAGAGCAGGGCGCGCAAAACGCCGATCCGCGCCACCACCGCCCCGCCGATGAACACGCCGGCGAGCGTCGCGATGAGGCCGAACACCTTGCTGACCGAGGCGATCTCGGTCTTGGTGAAGCCCATCTCGACGTAGAAGGGATTCGCCATCACGCCGGCGAAGGCGTCGCCAAACTTGTAGAGCAGGATGAAGGCGAGGATCGGCAGCCAGCCCGAGCGCGTGAAGAACTCGGCAAGCGGATCGAACACTGCGAGCTTCAGCTGCGCCAGGATGCGCGCGGAGCGACGGTCGGAGCGCGGCTCGGCCGCGCCGGGATCGACGGCAGGCTCGGGCGCGATCAGCACGACCAGCATGCTGAGGCCCATCAGCGCGGCCATCGCGACGAAAGCCGCGAACCAGCCGAACGCGTCGGCGATGAAGAGCGCGCCCGCGCCCGAGGCGAGCAGCCCCACGCGATAGCCGGCCTGCGTCGCCGCCGCGCCCGCGCCCTGCTCGCGCTCTGAAAGGATCTCGATGCGGTAGGCGTCGATGACGATGTCCTGGCTCGCCGAGAGAAAGGCGATGGCGAGCGCGGCGAGCGCGGTCATGCCGGCATCGATGCGCGGATCGGTCAGCGCCATGGCGAGGATGGCGAGGATCAGCAGCGCCTGGATGGCGATGGCCCAGCCGCGCCGCCGCCCGAGCAGCGTGGTGAAGGGCGGCAGCGGCATGCGGTCGATGACGGGCGACCACAGGAACTTGATCGAATAGGGCAGGCCCACCAGCGCGAACAGGCCGATGGTGGTCTTGTCGATGCCGGCCTCGGCGAGCCAGAGGCTGAGCGTGGACAGCGTGAGCAGCAGCGGCAGCCCGCTCGCGAACCCCATCGCGAAGACGATCAGCACATGCGGCTGCAGATAGACGGAGAAGCCGGACGGGTCGGACGGTTGCCGGACCGCCGTGCTGGCCGCTGGCGGGCCATTCTTCCCCCTCCTCCCTTGCGGGGGTGGGTTGGGGTGGGGGGTTGCCGAAGGCGGGCTCAACGGGGCCTCCGAGCACTCAGGTGAGATCTCTCGCGGAGACCGTGCGTCTCACCCCCGCCCCGCCCTCCCCGTTCAGAAGTCAGAACACAGAAGTCAGAAGTCAGAAGTCCAGTTGGGAAACCTGCGTTCTGACTTCTGACTTCTGACATCTGACTTCTGCTATCCCGCCGCGCGGGCGCGGGCCTCGCGCTTGCGCTGATGCGGATCGAGCTGGCGCTTGCGCAGCCGGATCGATTTCGGCGTCACCTCGACCAGCTCGTCCTCCTCGATATAGGAGATCGCGCGCTCCAGGGTGACCGCGCGCGGGGGCGTGAGGCGGATCATCTCGTCGTGGCTGTGGGTGCGAATGTTCGTCAGCTGCTTGGCCTTCAAGGGATTGACCTCGAGATCCGAGCCGCGCGAATGCTCGCCGATGATCATACCCGGATAGACCGGCGTTCCGGGAGAGATGAAGAGCGGCCCGCGCTCCTCCAGGTTCCAGAGGGCGTAGGCGACCGCCGCGCCTTCCGCATTGGAGATGAGCACCCCATTGCGGCGGCCTTCGATGGTCCCCTTGAAAGGCATGTAGCCGTGGAAAAGCCGGCTCATGACGCCGGTGCCGCGCGTGTCGGTCAGGAACTCGCCGTGATAGCCGATGAGCCCGCGCGCCGGCACCAGGAAGGAGAGCCGCATCTTGCCGCCGCCCGAGGGGCGCATGTCGGTCAGCTCGCCGCGACGGCTGCCGATCTTCTCGACCACGACGCCGACATGCTCCTCGTCGACATCGACCAGCACCTCCTCGATCGGCTCCAGCCGCTCGCCGCTGTCGGCGTCGGTACGGTAGAGCACGCGCGGTCGGCTGATCGAAAGCTCGTAGCCCTCGCGCCGCATGGTCTCGATGAGGATCCCGAGCTGCAGCTCGCCGCGCCCGGCCACCTCGAACGCGTCCTTCTCCTCGGCCTCGATCACGCGGATCGCGACATTGCCCTCCGCCTCGCGCAGCAGGCGCGCGCGCAGCATGCGCGAGGTGACCTTGTCGCCCTCGCGCCCCGCCAGCGGCGAATCGTTGATGGTGACGGTGATGGCGAGGGTCGGAGGATCGACCGGAGTCGCCGGGATCGGCGTCTGCACGGCCGGCTCGCAGATCGTGTCGGCGACGGTGGTGCGGTCGAGCCCGGCGATGGCGATGATGTCGCCCGCCTCGGCGCTCTCGATCGGCACGCGCTCCAGGCCCCGGAAGGCGAGGAGCTTGGTCAGGCGCGCCAGCTCGATCACCCGCCCGTCCGGCGAGAGCGCCTTCACGCCCATGTTCATCCTGGCGGCGCCGGAATGGATGCGGCCGGTGAGCACGCGCCCGAGATAGGAGTCGTATTCGAGCGTGGTGG
>JAREAF010000471.1 GCA_029240475.1 Rhodospirillales bacterium
TCCCGCCGCGAGTTCCTGAAGCGGGCGGCGGCGGTCGGGCTGGCGCCCATGGCCGTGTCGCTGACGGCGCCGCGCGGTTCAGCCGCGGCCGAGGAGATCACCTATTTCACCTGGTCGGGCTACGAGCTTGCGGAGCTGCATCCCTCTTATGTCGAGAAGCACGGCAAGTCTCCCAACATCGCCATCTTCGCCGAGGAGGAGGAGGCGTTCCAAAAGCTGCGCGGCGGCTTCAAGGCGGACCTGGCGCATCCCTGCACCTATGCCGTCCCGCGTTGGCGCGAGGCGGGTCTGCTCGCGCCGATCGACGTGAGCCGCCTCGGCTGGTGGCCGGACCTGTTCGAGCGGCTGAAGGATATCGAGGGCACGGTCGCCGATGGCCAGCACTGGTTCGTGCCGGTGGAGTGGGGGCGAAACGTCATCCTCTACCGATCAGATCTCGTCGAGATCGGGCCCGACCGGCAATCCTGGTCGCTTCTGTTCGATGAGAAGCTCAAGGGCAAGATCGCGATGTTCGACGGCGTCGAGCAGGCGGTCTTCGCGGCCGCCATGGTTGCCGGGTTCGAGGACCCGTTCTCGCTCTCCGACGAGCAGCTGCAGGAGGTGCGGGAGCTCCTCCAGAAACAGAAGTCGATGCTGCGCTTCTACTGGTCGGACCAGACCACGCTCGAGCAGGCGCTGGCTTCAGGCGAGGTGGTCGCGGCGCTCGCCTGGAACGCCTCCTATGTCACGCTGAAGGGTCAAGGCGTGCCGGTGTCCGTGCTCTCTCCGAAGGAAGGCGATCAGACCTGGGTATGTGGGCTGGTGCGGATCGCGGGCGGCGAGGGACCCGAGGACCGCGTATACGACTTCCTCAACGCCGAGCTGGACCCGCGCGCAGGCAGATACTTCATCGAGCAGTACAACTACGCCCATTCCAATCGCCGCGCCTTCGAGATGGCCGACCCCGCCAAGCTGGAGGAGCTGGGCCTCAGCCATCCCGACGAGATCTTCAAGAACAGCGTCTTCCTGCGGGATATCGCGACCGAGGAGCTGCGCCAGAAATACAACCGCATGTTCGAGGAGGTGAAGTTCTCGGGATAGGGCCCTAGACCCCGCGCCTCGGGACGGCGAAGTTCCAGCTCTTGTGGAAGAGGCGGCGCTGGCCGTCCCAGGCGTCCAGGTCCAAGTCCAAGATGAAGAGGTCGGACGTGCAGCGCACCAGCGTTCGCGTCCGGGACTCCACCCGCCAGCCGGAACGTTCCATCGCGTTCGTCGAGACGACCTCCATCTCCGTGCTCAACGGATCGGGTGGCCGGACGCTGTAACGCTCGGTTGTGATGCCCTCGCAGGCAAGGCCTGTGTCGAGGGCCAGCCAGTGACCCATGTCCTTCGTCGCGACGACGCTGACTTCCCCCCGACCCATGTCGGTCTCGATGCGCCTGTTATAGCCGCCCGCGCGGAACACGGGCTGACGCAGCCCCTCGATCTGGTGCGGGTCGTACTCCACCGACGGCGGGGGAGCGCCCGTCCCGTGGTAGCGCGGCAGATCGAGCCGGGCCGATCCGGTCAAGAGCGTCAGCGTCACTGGTTGCGGAGAGGGCCAGGCGATCGGCCAATAGTTCGAGGATAGCGAGAGCCGGACGCGATGACCTTTAGGAAAGACATAGCCGATGTGGTTCAGCTTGACCGTGATCCGGACCGGATCGCCCGGCTCGAGCAGGAGGACACGGTCGTGCCCGGCGCGATGGCACAGATTGAAAAGACCATAGCTCACCAGAGTGGCGGCGCCGTCGGGTGCCACGTCTACCAGGCGTGCCGCGACCATTGCCACCGTCCGGTCGGAGGCGAGATCCAACGTCGATTCCGCCGCGCCGAGAATCTCCAGCGGCTCCGGCAGAGGGTCGCCGTCGAACACCGCGGAACCCGCATCGTCGATGCGTTGGTCCGACGCCATCTCCGGGCCAGCGCCATATGGGCACCAGCGGCGATAGCCGAGGCCCGTAGTGAGCGGGGATGCGATCAGGACCGATCCCGCTTCGGCATGACCGCCCGTCAGCCGGCCATCGGCGGTCAGCGAGAGACTGTGGCCTGAGACGTTGGGTGACGGCCAGCTCGGCTCGCCGACCCAGCGGCCCTCGCGATAGCCGTAAAAGGTGTTCGGCCGCACGGCCGATTGAATGTATGCGGTGTAGGCGGGCCAGCGATCGACGGCGTTCTCGTGGCCCTTGAGCCAGCGGTCCCACCATTCGACGGCCATCTGCAGGAACCCGAGCTTCGGCTCGGGCGTCGCGCGGTGCGGGTAGTCGTGCGGCCAGGGGCCGACGAGCCCCTTCACCGGTGATTTCAATCCCGCCACGAGTCGGGGGACAGCGTTCACATAGCCGTCGGCCCACCCGCCGATCGCCCACACGGCGGCCTTGATCGCGCCGTAATTCTCGCAGACGGAGCCGTGTCGCCAGTAGGCGTCGCGCGTGGAGTGCGACATCCACTCGGCCAAGTAAGGCGGCGTGCGCTCCAGGCGGTTCAGCCAGCTCTCGCGCCAGCCGTCCCCGACCAGCGCCGGGTCGGGCGGCCGCGCATTGCGCACAAACATCTGCGCCGCCCATGCGATGTTGTCGTTCAGGAGGCAGCCGCCCATGTAGTGGATGTCGTCGGCATACCGATCGTCGGTGGAATCGACGGTGATGATGGCCTTCAGGGCCGCAGGGCGCCGCGCCGCGACCTGAAGCGAGTTGAACCCCCCCCACGATATCCCCATCATGCCGACCGCGCCGGAGCACCAGCTCTGCGACGCGATCCAGGCGATCGCCTCCACGGCGTCGTCCTGCTCCTGCGGCAGATACTCGTCCAGGAGGATGCCGTCGGATTCGCCCGTGCCTCGCAGATCGGCTCGGACCACCGCATAGCCGTGCGCGGCGAAATAAGGGTGAATGGATTCGTCGATCTCTCGATAAAAGTCCCGCTTTCGATATGGGATGAGCTCGAAGATGGCGGGCACAGGCCTGCGTTCGGCGCCCAGCGGCATCCAGATGCGCGCGGCAAGGCGCGTGCCGTCCTTCAACGGAATCCAGCAATGTTCGATCTGGCGGATCTCGGGAGCGGCCATCTGCTCTGCTGTCATCGGGTAACCTGAGAGGGAAGGGAGGGCGGCCGCAGACCGCCCCCCGACTCTTATGCCGGCTTGAAGAGATGCAGGAGCACGCGACCGTCGGGCAGCACGGCCGGCTGGATCTTGTCGCTGTAGAGCGCCGCGTTCACGCCATGCGTGATGAAGACATAGGCGCCGGATTCATCCATCAGATCCTGCATGCGCTTGTAGCCCGCGTCCCGGTTCGCATCCGCGCGCTCGGTCAGGAGCTTCTTGTGCAGATCGGTGAACTCCTGA
>JAREAF010000472.1 GCA_029240475.1 Rhodospirillales bacterium
ATGCAGGACGGGTCCTGTTTCTGGCGCCTGTTTCCTGGTACCTGAGTCCTGACACCTGACCCCTGGCGAAGGGCCTGTAGTTCAGCGGTAGAACGCGCCGCTCATAACGGTGTAGTCGCAGGTTCGAATCCTGCCGGGCCCACCAGCTCCGCCCGAGCGGTTCCCTTGATCCTTCGGTCTGGAACTGCTCTCCTGAAGCCCTAGAAACGTCGATCCCTGCGTTCTTTTCCGAGCGGGGCACGCCCCATGGCCGAGGAACGCGTCAACCGCCGTCTGGCCGCCGTCCTTGCGGCGGATGTCGTTGGCTATAGCCGGCTGGTTGAGGAAGACGAATCGGCAACCCTGGCCGAGCTGAAGGCTCGGCGGCGGCTGATTCTCGAACCGTTGCTGGAGCGCCACCAGGGCCGGCTCGTCAAGGTGATGGGCGATGGCGTGCTGGTCGAGTTCGCCAGCGCCGTCAACGCCGTCGCCTGCGCCAGCGATCTGCAGCGCGAGATGGCTGCAGCAAATGCCAACCTGCCGCACGATCGGGGCATCGTTCTGCGCATCGCCATCAATCTGGGCGATGTGGTCGTCGAAGGCGGCGACCTCTATGGAGAAGGGGTCAATGTCGCGGCGCGTCTGCAAGCATTGGCCGAACCGGGAGAGATCTGGATCTCCGGCAATGTCTTCGATCAGGTGGAGAAGAGACTGGCGCTCTCCTACGAGGATCTCGGCTTGCGGACCGTCAAGAACATGGCCAAGCCGATCCGCGCCTACCGCATCAAGACCGAGAGTTCGTCCGCACCCATTTCGGCAGCAGGCGCGCCGCCGAAAAAGACCGGCATCGTCGTGCTGCCCTTCACCAATATGAGCGGCGAGGCGGAGCAGGACTACTTCTCCGACGGCATCACTGAGGACATCACGACATCGCTGTCCAAGCTTTCACAGCTGCTTGTCATCGCCCGCAACTCCGCCTTCACCTACAAGGGCAGAGCCGTGAAGGTTCAGCAAGTCGGGGCGGAGTTGGGGGTGCAGTATGTCGTCGAGGGCAGCATCCGCAGGGCCGGCGACAGGGTAAGAATAACCGCCCAGCTCATCGATGCAGGAACCGGCGGACATCTTTGGGCCGATCGTTACGATCGCGACCTGACGGACATCTTCGCCCTGCAAGACGAAGTCACGCGGGAGATCGTCGCTGCACTCGCGGTGAAGCTGACCGCGGACGAGCAGCGGCGCCTGGTTCGCAAGCCGATCGAGAACCTGGAAGCCTATGACCTCTTCCTGCGCGGGCGCGAAGCCTGGTGGCGTCATACCAGGCAATCCAATCTGGAAGCGCACGCCATGTTCGAACGGACGATCGCACTCGCGCCTGGATATTCCCCCGCTTATGCCTTCCTGTCCTTCACGAACAATCAGGACTATGTAAACGGATGGACGGAACGGCCACAGGAGTCTCAAGAGCGGGCATTCCAACTCGCCCAGAAAGCGGTCGGTTTGGATGAATCGGACGCAACCGCCCGGATCGCCATCGGGGTGGCGCAGCTCTGGCGTAGAGAGCACGAAGAGGCGATTGCCAATGCGAAGGCGAGCCTGGTTCTCGACCCAAACCATGCCCAGGGATACTTCCTGCTCGGATGGGCGCTTCACTACGCGGGAAGGCACGAGGAGGCGATCGACAACCTCAATCGATCCATCCGCCTCGATCCTCATTATCCGGGCGTGCTCCTGCACTTCATCGCCCAGGCCCATTTCGCCTTGCGGCGCTTCAACGAGGCGGCGGCCCTCCTGAAGAGAAGGCTGCTCCGCGATCCGGATTCCGACATCAGCCGGGTCCTGCTGGCATCCTGCTATGGGCATCTCGGCCAATCCGACCACGCGCGCGCAGAATGGGCGGCGGCGCTCCAGATCAATCCCGGGTACTCGCTCGAGCACAGGAGACGGGTGCTCCCCTATAAGGATGCCGGCGACTTTGAGCGCATCGTTGATGGTCTGCGCAAGGCCGGCCTGCCGGTATGAGGGCGACGAGTGGAGCCGGCGACCTCCGCGCGTCAGGGCGCATTCGCAGGCTGCGAAACGCGCGATCCGAGGGCCCAGCTTCCAGCGGCTATGGCGAGCGCGACGAGGATCAGAAGGCCGCCGAGCGCGAAGGTGACCCGCATGCCGGTCGCCACCGGCTCGGGGCTGCCGTTTGCGATGTCCATCGTCGCCGATGCGAGCGCGAACACGGCGCCCATCACCGAAGCGCCGGTGATGAGCCCGAGATTGCGCGACAGGTTGAGCATGCCCGAAACCACGCCCCGCCGGTCTTGTGGGACCTCTTTCATCAGGCCGGTGTTGTTGGCCGTCTGGAACAGAGCATAGCTGGCGGTCATGAGGACGAGGGGGGCGATGTAGCCGGCGACGCCGAGCGTCGCGGGCAGCGCGGCGAGACTGAACGACCCGGCCGCGATACCTATGAGCCCGATCCCGGTCATGCGTTCCGCGCCGATCCGGTCGACGATGCGGCCGGCCGGCACGCCGCTCAGCGCGGCGATGGCCGGACCGGCGGACATGACGAGCCCGACGGCAGCCGCATCCAGCCCGAGCGCGCGCGAGAGATAGAACGGCCCGACCACCAGCGTCGCCATCATCACCGTCATCACGAGCGCGCTCATGGCGAGGCTCGCGCTCAGGAGTGGATTGCGGAACATCGTCATCTGGATCAGGGGCGATGCAGCCTTCGCCTCGGCGAGCACGAACTGGCCGACTCCGACTATCGCGGCAGCCAGCAGCGCCAGGTTAAGCGGACCGAAACTGCCGCGCCCGATCGTCATCGCCAGCGCATAGGCCGCAAGCGTCACGCCGAGCAGCAGAGTGCCGAGGGCGTCGAACCCGGCCCGATCGGTCTTCGCGCCTCGATCGCCGGCGGGCAGGCAGCGACGCGCGAGAAGAAAGGCCAGAATGCCCAGCGGCACCTTGACCAGGAAGATGGCCCGCCAACCCAGTCCGTAGATCAGCACTCCGCCCAGCGAAGGGCCGAGAGCGGTGCCGATCGCCGACATGGTTCCGAGCAGCCCCATGGCGCGACCGGTCCGTTCCTTCGGAACCGTTTCTCCGACCAATGCCATGGTCAGGGCCATCATGATGGCCGCTCCGACGCCCTGCGCGGCGCGAGCGGCAATCAGCAGCCAGAGCGTGGGTGCGGCGCCGCACAGGGCCGAACCGATCGTGAATAGGAGGATGCCCGCCAGCAGCAGCCGTCGGCGGCCGATCACGTCACCGAACCGTCCGACGCTTACGACCAGGGTGGTGATCGCCAGGAGATAAGCCAGAACGACCCACTGGACCTGTTGGAATGAGGCGGTGAACGCGTCTGCAAAGGTCGGCAAGGCTACATTC
>JAREAF010000473.1 GCA_029240475.1 Rhodospirillales bacterium
TTGCGAGAGCACCTCCTCCAGGATCGCGATGGCTTCGGTCCTGTCCTCTTTGGTGAGGTCCACCAGCACCCTGAAACCGTCGCGCTCCTGCAGGACGATCCTCCCGTTATCGACCAGCTCATCGAAGGTGCCGACGATCTTGTACGTGATGATCGGCCTCTGAAACCCTTTGACCGTGATTGGGGGCTGCTCTTCGGTGAGAACGATGTCCCGGACCAGCGCATTGGTCTCGTGCGCCAGAAGGATGCTGCCGGGTTCGGCGACGGCTTCGAGCCGGGCGGCCAGATTCACCTCGTTGCCGATGATCGTGTAGTCCATGCGATCGGGGCTGCCGAAATTGCCTACCGTGCAGAAGCCGGTGCTGATCCCCATGCGAATGCGGAACGGCCGCTCCAGTCCGCGCGCGCGCCACTCATGATCGAGATCCCGCATGCGGCGCTGCATGGCGATCGCCATCAGCACGCACGCTCTTGCATCCTCCTTAACGCCCTTGGAATCGGGATCTCCGAAGAACAGCAGCATCGCATCACCGATATATTTATCGATAGTCGCGCCGTGCTGCAGCGCAATGGCGGACATCTCGGTCAGGTAGTGGTTGAGAACGTCGGTCAAATCTTCCGATTCCAGGTTGTCGGTGGTCTCGGTGAAGGCGGCGATGTCGGAAAAGAAGACGGTGAGCTTCTTGCGCTTGGAAGCGATCTCGACGGGTTGATCCCCGCTGAAGATCGATCGATAGACCTGCGGAGACAAATACTTCGACAGCTTGGCCGAGAGCGCCTGGAGCGTCCGGTTCACTTCCTCGGTGCGCTGCTTGGCCTCGAGCAGCTCCCGTTCGGCCGCTTTCTCAGCGGTGATATCCGTCATCACCGTGACGACGCCGCCACCTGACACCGGGCGCCGCCGGATGCGATAGATGCGGCCATCCGGCGCGCTGTCCTCGAAGGTCTTGCCCGAGGGATTGCGCAGGCTCTCCACGCGTCGGGCGACCAGCGCCTCCACATCGCCCTGGCCGTAATACCCATTCTCGGCAAGATAGCGCAGGAACTCAGAATAGGGGCGGCCCGGTCGCAACAGCTCATCGGGCGCCTGATACATCTCCCGGAATCGGTCGTTGCAGATGACGATGTTCAGGTCCTCATCGGTGAAGACGAGTGCGCCCGGCATGTTGTCGAGGGCCAGATGGAACCGCGCCTCCTTTTCCGCCAGGCTCTGCTCGGCCTTCTTCTGATCGGTGATGTCGGTCATCACCGTCACCACCCCGCCCGCATCCACCCGGCGCCGCCGGATGCGGTAGACGCGTCCGTCGGGCGTGCGGTCCTCGAAGAACATGCCGGTAGGATTCCGCAGGCTTTCGATGCGCCTGGCGACGAGCGCCTCGACGTCTCCCTTGCCGTAATACCCGTTCTCCGCCAAATAGCGCAGGAACTCCGGGTAGGGACTGCCGGGGCGCAACAGTCCGGGCGGCGCTTGGTACATCTCCCGGAAGCGGTCGTTGCAGAACACGATGTTCAGTGCGTCATCGGTGTAGACGAGCGCACCCGGCATGCTGTCCAAGGCGACATGGAGCTGCGCCTCGGCTGCGGAATGATGCCGACCGCCCGATCCAGGATTGATCCTCAGGCTTGCCACGCGAGCCTCATAGGCTTCGCTTGAGCTGCGCGCCTTCGCCACAGCGCAGGCTAGCCGGGCCTGTGGCGACGGCCTAGCTTTGTCATATCAGGAATTCCGCGGCCGAGGCGGGCCCAAAGGAACTAGGCCGTACCGCCGCCTCACACGTCATGCACATCGACCACGCCTGGGATCGCCTTGATGGCGGCGCGTGCCGCAGCGTTGATGGCCCAGGCCCCGGGAATCTTGACCTCGACCTCGCGGGCCGGGCCCACATCGAGCACGAGGCTGACCTTGCCGCGCCCGCGCCCCTGGCGGTCGAGGATGGATTTGAGGCTCGGCAGCGTTTGCGGGTCGGCGACGAAGATCTTGAGGCCCGCCGCGGCCTGCGCGACGGCGTCGTCGAGCGGCTTCACGCTGGCGCAGAGGAGCTTCGGCAGCTCGTCCTGGAGCTGCACGTCGGCCGTGATCATCACCGCCTGCCCCGGCTCCAGATATTCGCGCGAGACCGCCAGTACCTCGGAGAACACCGTCGCCTCATAGACGCCGCTGGTGTCCGAGAGCTGGATGAAGGCGAAGCGGTTGCCGCGCGCCGAGGTGCGCTCCTGCCGCCCGACCACGATCCCCGCCAAGGTCGCGCGCGTGGTCGGCCGGCCTGAGAGCCATTTGCGCAACTCGCCATAGCGCACCACCTCCAGCCGCTTCAGGCTCGGCGCGTAGGCATCGAGCGGATGGGCCGAGAGATAGAAGCCGATCGCCTCGAACTCCATCTTGAGGCGGTCCATCGAGGGCCAGTCCTGCACCGGCGGCAGGCGCAGGGCCTCGGGCTCGGCGGCGATCCCGCCGAACAGCCCGCCCTGCCCGCTCGCGCGGTCCTCGGCGGCGGCATTGGCCAGGCGCAGGATCGCCTCGCAGCCCTCATAGAGCTGGCGGCGGTTCGGATGCAGGCTGTCGAAGGCGCCGGCCGAAATCAGGTTCTCGAGCTGGCGCTTGTTGATCATACGGCCGTCGACACGGCGCGCGAAATCGGCCGGCGAGGCGAAGGCGCCGCCGGTCTCGCGCGTCCGCACCAGCGCCTGCATGGCCGCCGCGCCGACATTGCGGATCGCGCCCAGCGCATAGCGGATGGCCCGCGCGCCCTCCCCATTCCCTTGCGCCTCCACCGCAAACTCGGAGCGGCTCTTGTTGATGTCCGGCGGCAGGAGCTTGATCGCCATCCGGTCCAGCTCCTGCCGGAAGACATTGAGCTTGTCGGTGTTGCCCAGCTCGAAGGTCATGGAGGCGGCGAGGAACTCGACCGGGTAGTTCGCCTTCATCCAGGCCGTCTGATAGGCGACCAGCGCATAGGCCGCCGCGTGGCTCTTGTTGAAGCCGTAACCGGCGAACTTGTCGACCTGCTCGAAGATCTGCTCGGCCTTCGGCCCCGGCACGCCGTTGGCGAGCGCGCCCTCGACGAAGGCTTTGCGCTGCGCCTCCATCTCGGACTTGATCTTCTTGCCCATGGCGCGGCGCAGGAGGTCCGCGCGGCCGAGGCTGAAGCCCGCCAGCACCTGCGCGATCTGGAGCACCTGCTCCTGATAGATCGGGATGCCGTAGGTCTCCTTGAGGATCGGCTCCAGGGTCGGATAGAGATAGTCCGGCTGCTCGGCTCCGTGCTTGCAGGCGATGTAGCGCGGGATGTTGTCCATTGGGCCGGGGCGGTAGAGCGCGACCAGCGCGATGATGTCCTCGAAGCGGTCGGGCTTCAGCTT
>JAREAF010000474.1 GCA_029240475.1 Rhodospirillales bacterium
ACTTCCTGCTCACGTCCAGTCGCCGGCGGCGGGGGCACTTGCCTGCCCAATTTCGGGTCGAAGTCCGGCATGTTTTTAAGACGCGCACTCGTAAAGCTTGAGAATTCCTCAAGCTAAAGCCCGCTAACATGGGTTAAGTTCCGGAACCCGCCGTCTCGGATCGTCGCAGGCGATCAGCGCTTGTCGGCCGCGACGGCCAGGGCCCAGTAGACCTTGTACTTGGAGTTCGGCGCATAGGCCGTGGCGATGCCGATCCGGGTTGCTTGAGAGTCGAGCAGCACCCGGTTGTGCGGCGGGCTCTCGCGCCAGCCGGAAAAGGCCTCGGCCAGGGTGTGATAGCCGGCGGAGAGGTTTGCGGCCGGCTGGGCAAAGCCCGTGGAGGCAAGCCGCGCCTTGAAGCTCTCGGCGGAACTCGGTTTGTCGGCCCGCGCCATGGCGTCGGCTTCCGCCTGGGCTGCGGCCTGGAGATCCGGATCGAGCGCCAGGGGGCGCAGGCCGTTGTTGCCGCGATAGGCGCTGATCATGTCGCGCGCCATGGCGGCATCCACCTCCGCTCCGGCCTTGGCCATGGAGACGTAGAAGGTCGGGGTCTGGCCCCGCGTGACGGGCTTCTCGCTCTGGCAGGCGACCACGGCGAGGGCGGACAGGCTGATGAGGATGAGACGCTTCATGCGGGCGTCTTATCCTTGAGAAGGGTTAAGGTTTCATCCTCCTCGTCCGATTTCGGAGTTTTCGGCTCTTCCTCAGGCTCGGGAGCCGGTGCAGGCGCCGGAGCCCCGATGCCCGCTTTGCGCAGCCCGCGGAAGATCTCGAAATACAGCTCGCTTGACACGCGCCCGGCCGCGTCGATGTCGTCGACGAAGCAGACGAGGTCGAAATCGATGGTGTTCTCCGTCACCTTCTTGAACAGCACGCGCGGATTGGGCTCGCTCATCACCTCCCGGTGCGCGAGGGCTGCCTTGCGCATGATCTCCGCTACCTGGTCCGGATCGGACGAGGCGCGGGGAACGGGAACGCTCACGAGAACCCGCCCGACCCGGTCGTTGCGCACGCGGTTGCGCACCACGCCCGAGATCAGATTCGAGTTCGGTACGATCAGCATGGCGCGGTCGCCGGTCTGGATCTCGGTCGAGCGCACATTAATCCGGCGCACATAGCCCTCCGCATCCCCCACCACCACGAGGTCGCCCACGCGGATCGGACGTTCCCAGAGCAGGATGAGACCGGAGATGAAGTTGTTGACGATGGATTGCAGGCCGAAACCGATACCCACCGACAGCGCGCCGGCCACGATGGTGAGTCGCTCCAGGCTCAAGCCCAGATAGGTGAAGGCCACCACGCCCGCGGTGATGATGCCCACATAGCCCGCCGCCGTGCGGATCGAGTTGCGCAGGCCCGCATCGAGATCGGTCGCCGGCAGGAACGTGTTGTCGAGCCAGCGCTGAACGATGCGCGTGATGGTGAAGCCGCCCGCGAAGAGCGCCGCCGCAATCAGGATCGACGACAGGGAGATGGTGACGTCGCCGACATTGAAGCCGAAGAAGAGCGCCCGCAGCGAGCCCGTCACATCGGTCGATTCGATGCCCCAGGGCAGCAGCACCAGCAGGATCGCGATGATGATCAGCGCAAGGCGCGCGACGCCGCTCGCCAGAATGCCGATCTGCTCCACGGAGCGCCGGCGAAGGCCCGTATTGGCCTGAAGCGTCGTGGCGATCCGGCTCTGCCCACGCAGGGACCCGCCGATGAACTCGTCCGCGAAGGCGATGCCCAGCACCAGCAGGGCGATGATGATGGAGATGCCCACCGCCTGATCGACCAGGAACGAGGCCAGGGCGATGTAGCCGCCCACCACGCTGCCAATGATCAATGCGACGATGAACCAACCGAGGCTGCGCAGAGGTCCACCGATGTCGACCTCCGGAGCAACGTAAGGCCCGAGGCAGGCCTCGTCCTGGGACTCGCGGGCTGCGAAGCGCCGCAGCAGTTCGGCGAAGATGAGCGCCGCTGCAAGCGCAAACACCGCCCGGGTGATCACCGTGATTGGCAGGGCGGCCGCGATGGCCTTGTTGAAGGCTTCTATCACCTTGCCGACGACCATGACGGTTGTGAGGGTGACGGAGAAGCTCATGATCCGATCGGCGGAGGCATCCCGCACCGGGATCAGCCGCCAGGAGGCATGGTCCGGCGCCAGAATGGCGTCGATCAGGGCGCGGACGAAGGCGATGAAGGCAAGGCCGCCGAGCAGAGCCTTGACAACCTGCTCCAGACGGCTCGGCACCACATCGACGGCGTCGAACACCACCCAGACGATCCAGCTTCCGGCAATGGCTGGTCCTGCTCCCAGAAGAAGCACGCCCAGCGCCGCCAGAAGCCGGCTTCGGCGTGACGGATCGAGGATGGCTCGATCGCGCCGCACGAGGCGCGGTGCGATCGAGCGTCGGCCGACATAAAGAGCCACGGCAACGCCGATGGCCAATCCGAGGAGGAGCAGGACGCCCAGCGTCGTGTTGCGCCGGAGTTGATCCAGCGCGTCCTCGGCGATAATGCCGAGCGCTCGGAGCTCCCGGGGAACCGCCTGCACCACGTTCATCCAGAGACTCGGGCTGAGCAGGCCGTCGCTCTGCTCGAACAGGGCCCGGGTGAAGCCCGTTCGACGCAGGTCTCCGATGCGCGTGCTCAGCTGCTCGGCCTGCACCAGCAGGGCACGGCCGAGGCGCTGGGTCTCGTCGAGTTCCGCCACGGCCGCTTCGCGCTCCGCGCGATCCCGGGCCACGTCGGCGCTCTCCTCGGGCTGCCCCTTCTCGGGCTTGGGTCCAAGCTGGCTGAGGCGCTGTTTGCTGGCTTCGAGCCTTGGGGTCTGTTCGTCCACGACAGCGCGGATCTCGGCGATAATCGGCTCGATCTGCTGGCGGATATTCTGCAGGTCCGCGTCGGACATGGTCCGGCCCTGGATCGCCGCCTCCTTCTGGTCGAGATCGGCCTTGTAGCCGTCGAGCTTGGCGCGGGCAGCCTTGGTTTCAGCCGAAATGGCCGGGGGAGCAGGTGCGGCGGTTGCGGGGGCGGAATCCGCCTGAGGCTGCGGTTGAGCAGGAGCTTGGGCCTGAGGATTGGGAGCGGTCTGTGCCTGTTGCGCGTTCGACGTGCCGCCCGCTGCAACCGCCAGCATGATAACGGCGGCCCCGAAGAGCCGCTTGAGGCCAATACCCGTCATTCGATCTACCCTATCGCATTCCTGAAGAGCATGGGGCCGGCCACATGCTCCCACTCTGCCGGTTCCGTTTTCCGCACGATGCCTGAGCGGGCCGGTTCTTCGCGAATCATTACGGCGAAAACTCGCCGCAGGGCAGATCAAGCGCAA
>JAREAF010000475.1 GCA_029240475.1 Rhodospirillales bacterium
GACGGTGAGGCTTTCGCTCACCTCCAGCACTTTGTTGCGACGCGCGCCGGGGGTAACCCGCTATTCGTTGAGGAGATCCTTCGTAACCTGGTGAGCACGGGAGTGCTCGTTCATCAGGGCGGTCGCTGGATATGCACAACGGCTTGCGAGGCGGTGAACGTGCCGCCCACGCTGCAAGGCCTGCTTCTGTCCCGCATCGACAGAATCCCCGAAGACGCTCGACGCCTGCTCCAGGAGGCCGCCGTGCTCGGCGTTGTCTTCGACGAGCCGCTCCTCCTCGCCGTTGCGGCCAATCCCGAAGCGGCGCAGGCCGCGCTCCGCCACCTCGTCGCCGTCGATCTTATCCAGCCAGTCGAGCACGCGGGTCAGCAAGAGCAGTACCGGTTCCCGCACGCGCTCGTGCATGATGCGGTCTACGAGAACCTGCTTCTCTCCCGCCGGATGGAATTGCACGAGCGCGCCGGCCGCGCACTCGAGCGCGCAACCGGTCCACATCCGGAACGGCTGAGCGATCTGGAAGCGCTCGGCCATCACTGGAGCCTTTCTGCCGATAAGGCGAGGGGCGCTCGCTACCTCATGGCGGCTGGCGCTTGGGCGCGGGCGCTCTATGCCAACGAGGATGCGATCCGACATTACCAGCGCGCACTGCACACACTGGTCGATTGCCAGGGCTGCGACAGCGAGGAACAGGCCGTGCGGGAGGCGCTCGCCGATGTACTCGCGCTCACCGGCCATCGATCCGAAGCGCTCGCGCACTATGGGGCCGTGCAGCAGGAGCTCGAGGCGGCTGCGGATCGCGCGGGCGCCGCGCGCTTGCATCGGAAGATCGGCGGGCTGCATTGGGAGGGTGGCGAGCGGGACCGTGCCAGCGCCTGCTTCAGGTTGGGTCTCGAGCGGCTCGGGGAGGATGGCAGCCCGATCGAACGCGCCCAGTTGTTTCAGGAGATGGGCCGGCTCGCGTTTCGGGCGGGCGACAACGCCGGTGCGGTCGAATGGGCCGAGCGGGCGCTCGCCGAAGCCGCGCGCGGGAACGAGATTGAGACCGACGCTGAGCGCGCTCGCGAGGCCGCCGCGATGCGCGCGCAGGCCTACAACACGGTCGGTGTCGCGCTCGCGCGCACCGGACGGCCTGCCGAGGCGGTCGACCAAATCGAGCGGAGCATCGGCTTGGCGGAGCAGCACGATCTGCTGCAGGCCGCATGCCGCGGCTACACGAATCTTGGCGTGCTCTATAGCTCGCTCGACCCGCGCCGCAGCATCGATACCTGCCGTCGGGGACTTGAGATGGCCAAGAAAGTCGGCGATCTCGGCTTCCAGTCCCGGCTCTATGCCAACCTGGCGGTAGCCTACTGCGCGCTGACGGACCGGTGCGAGGCGGAAGGCGTAGAGGCGGCGCAGATGGCCGTCGCTCTCGACCGGCGCCTCGGGCTGCTCGACCACCTCGCGGTGCCGCTGATCGTCTTGGGCCAAATCCACCAGTGCCACGGCGAGCATGACTTGGCGTTCGCATCATATGAAGAGGCGCTAGGGCTCGCCGAGCGGGTCGGCGAACCGCAGCTCCTTTTTCCCTGCTACGATGGCCTTGCGACGCTCTATCTGGATGCGGGGGACGTGGTTCGAGCCGAGGTCTACTTGGCCAAGTCTCAGGAGGTTTGTGATCGCGCGGGCCTTGAGCCCGACGCGCTCATGGTTCTGCCATTTCTCTGTTAGCTCACACAGGAGACACCGATGGTCACGGTTGTAACGCGCCCGCCAGTCTCTCCAGGGGAGCCCGCGCCGGATTTCACGCTCCCCGGCATCGACCGGCATGAGCCGGTCTCGCTTGCCGATTACCGCGGCAAGAGCCCCGTCTTCCTTGCGCTCCTCCTCGGCCTCTGGTGTCCCTTCTGCCGGCGACAGATCGCGCAGCTCGGGGAGATGGAAGGCAAGCTCAAGGCAAACGGGGTCGAGTCGCTCGGGGTCGTGGCCACCCCGCCGGAGAACGCCCGTCTCTATTTCCGCTTCCGTCCGACCCGCCTGCGGCTCGCAGCCGACCCGGAGCTCACGAGCCACCGGGCTTACGGCGTGCCAAAACCTGATTCGACGCCGGAGTTCATGGAGGCGCTGCAAACAACTAGGGTCAACCCCTACGGGGATCTCCCAGAGCCGCTACCGGTGATCGAAGTGGCTGCACGCCTTGCAAAGCTCGATGGCTACGTGGAGAATGAGACCGATCGGGCCGATACGCAGCGGCAATGGCCTCAGCTCAAAGCTCAGTTTCTGATCGACAGGGATGGCATCGTCCGCTTGGCCAACATCGAATGTGCGACCGAAGGCATGGCCGGGATCGGAAAACTGCTTTCCACGGACGAAATCCTCACGGCCGCACGGGCTTTGCACTGAGCGCCACGATCGGGAGCGGCACCCACCATGGATAGCCCCGGAAGGCGCCCGCCGATCTCAGCCGGAGAGCCTGCGCCCGATTTCACATTGCCCGTAGTGAACCAGGACGGCACCGACATCGTGTCGCTCGCCACCTACCGCGGGAGGACGCCGGTCTTACTGGCAATGATGCGCGGTCTGTATTGCGCGTTTTGCCGGCGCCACATTGCGCAGCTGGGCACCACGCGCCGCAAGCTGCAGGCCCTGGGCGTAGAGGTGTTGGCAATCGCCGCTATGCCACCCGAGCGACTCCGACTGTACTACCGTTTCCGGCCGGTGGGCGTGCCGGTCGCGGCCGATCCGGAACTGTCAACGCACCGCGCCTACGGCGTGCCGCAGCCGGCGCTGACGCCGGAAATCTTGCAAGCCGTTTCGTCGAGGCACGTTGACCTGGCTCGTGAACTGCAGATTCCGGCGACCGATCTAGGGGAAATAAAAAGTGCCCTATGTCGCCGCGATGGCTTCGAACCAGTCGACGCGGAGCAGAAGGAGCGGCGTGACTGGTCGGAGCGTAACGGGGGTCAATTCACTGGACAGTTTCTGATCGATCGCAACGGCATCGTGCGGTGGGTCAATATCGAAGGAGCGAAGGAAGGCTTGGGTGGTCTGGAAAAATTTCCGACTGACGAGGAGTTTCTGCGCGCCGCCGAGCTCGTGAGCTGACCGTCCTTTGATCGATCCTGCCTAATGCGCCTGCCTCCAAGCCGTCAATTTGGATTGGCGGGACGTCCTTCTGGTCGAGCGGGCAACTCCCTAAGACGTCAGACCGGCTTCGCGACGATGCCATCCAGGCCGAGCCTACAAGCTCATCAAGGCATGCGGCCCCGTCAGGGGAGAGCACGACTCAAGAAGCGGGGGAAAATTCCCTAGCTACGCCCGCTGTAGCCGGGATGTCTCTTCGAACTGGGAGCCGACCCGGACGAATGTTCCCAA
>JAREAF010000476.1 GCA_029240475.1 Rhodospirillales bacterium
CTCGCCGTGCATGGGGTAGATGCGCATCCGGTTCTCAGCTCTTCTTCGAGGTCTTCACGTAAGCCGCCGACGAGTAGGACTGGGTCACGTCATTGCTATTGCATTTCGGGCAGGTCGGCTTCGTGGTTTCATGCTCGGAGATCGAGGCTTGCTGCGTGAACATCTTGCCACAGGAATTGCAGCGGTACTCGTAGGTTGGCATGCGAGCCTCCCCTGGCGCCGGGTGGATGGCTCCGCGAGTGCGGGAATGCACCTCCCAGTTCTTTGCTCTGGTACGATGCGATCCTGCCCCGCCGCGAGCCCGACGAAAATCTGAACCCAGCCGCCCCGCTAACGCAATAACGATCCGAACGATGAAATGCCGGTCCTGCAGCATCCTGGTGCGTGGCGAGCTGCGCTCCTATGCCGGGGACGAGCCTCTCGAGATCATCCCTGACCTTCTGCACCGCCCGCACCAGCTGCTCGAGGCGCGAGATCGAAATGCCAGCGTTCTCGAACTTTCGGCGACAGGGCGACCGCGACGCAACGCCCACAGCGCATGGACGTAGCCGTTGCGCTGGGTCCACAGACGCCTTGCGCGTCCGACGAGCCTCATCAGCTGTCGATCGCTTCGGCAGTGCTGCTCCAGCCAGCAGCAGTACCGCGAGAAGAACTGCTCCGGGTTGGCCAGAACCCAGTGCAGCAGTCCGCGTCCATCCTTTCGCTTCGCGACGATGTAGACCTGGTATTCCAGTTGCGCGCAGGCGATCAACAATGCGCCGAGCGCCTGAAGCAGCTTCGGGTCCCAAGCGTCGGTCCAATCCACCCGGACCGCCTTGCTGGGGATCCGCTGCGCGGGTTTGCAACGTCGAGAGCACATGGGCCCATCTCGTGTTGCTGCAAGGCCTTCGACCAGCGGAATGGACCCGCACGCCCAAACGGCGGAGCGGGTAGCCATCTTAGAAATGCTGGCCGCCTTAGAGGAGGCCACCGGCGGGATGATCGCATAGACCGTCCCGCCCGCGCACATAGGCGTGAAGCGTATTAACCGAGCGATGCTGCGAGACCTGCCGCAGCTTCCAAAGGGAGGCGCCGCGCTCGGCGGCCGAAGTCAGGAACCCCGAACGCAGCGAATGTCCGGCGAAGGCCTCGGAATCCAGGCCGGCCCGGGCGGCATAAGTCTTAATGATGCCGCGACGCTTTGTCCGGTCAGTTGACCCGAACGAAGCCTGCCGCCCTTGCAGCTGAACCAGTTAGGCCGTTGCCGACAGCTCCGGATAGAGCGTCTTCAGCCGCTGATAGACAGCGCGCCACAGCCGGTACTTGCGGTCGTAGTCGAGGTGGCGGCGCGGGTCGGGCGCGAAGATGCGGCCTGGCGCGACATAGCAGGCGATCTCCGACCAGTCCTTCAGCGCGCCGACCCCCATGCCCGCGACGAAGGCGGCGCCGAGCGAGGAGCCGGGATGGCGATCGATCCGCGTCACCGGCCGATCCAGCACGTCGGCGGCGATCTGCAGCCAGAGATCGCTGGCCGCTCCGCCGTCGGCCGCGAAGACGCGTCTGATGGAAAGGTTGCGCTCGGCGAACACCTCGACATGGTGACGGAAGCCGAACGCCACGCCCTCCAGGGCCGCGCGCCACACATCCGCGATGCCGTGATGGAGGCCAAGGCCCACCAGCGTCCCGCGCGCATAAGGGTCCATCAGCGGCGTTTTCTCGCCGAGCAGATAGGGCAGGAACAGGAGCGCTCCATCATGCGGCACGTTCGCCGCCATTCGATCGAGATGCTGATGTGGCGACAGGCCCTGCGCCGCGGCTTTGGCGGTTTCCGCGCCTGCCCAGTGCCGCACGATCCAGTTCAGGAGGCTGCCGCTCGCGGCCGTGCAGCCGTTCGAGAAATAAAGGCCGGGCACGATATGATGGTCGATGAACAGCCGCCGGTCAGTCACCGCACGATCGACCGAGAGCAGGATGTCGCCCGCCCCGCCGAATTTCAGCACGAGATCGCCGTTGAGAGCCGCGCCGCAGACGAAAGCCGAGGCGACATGGTCGGCACAGCCCGCCACCACCGGCGTGCCGGGCTGTAAGCCGGTGTGATTGGCGGCCTCCGGCGTGATCCGTCCCACCACCTCCTGGCTGGCGCGGAGTGGGGGCAGCAGTGCGGGGTCAATTCGTGCCAGCGCGATCAGCTCGGCCTCGTAGCGGCCGGTCGCGATGTTGACGAAGCCCGCCTCCAGCGCCCAATTGTGCTCGACCTGCACGCTCCCGGTCAGCCGCGCGGTGATGAAATCGGAGGCGCCGACCACCTTGCGCGCGCGCCCGAACGCGTCGGGCTCGTTTCGGCGCAGCCACTGCAGCTTCGGGCCGATCAGCTGCTGGCTGTAGCCGGTGCCGGAGAGCGCGAGGAACTGCTCCTCCGGCATGTCCTGGCGCATCCGCTCCAGCTCTGCGGTGGCGCGGGCATCATTTTGCTGGATGCTGCGGCGGGGCGGACGCAGGCTGTCGTCCAGCAGGACGATGGCGGGCAGCATACCAGTGACGCCGACGCCGGCGATCTCCCCGGCGCTGACACCCTCGCGGCTGAGCAGCGCCCGGCAGATCGCGCCGGCATTGGCCCACCATTCCTCCGGGTCCTCCTCGGCCCAGTTCGGATGGTCCGAATGCAGCGTCACCGGCCGGCTTTCGACGGCGAGCGTGCGGCCTTCCGCGTCGATCACGGTGCCGATGGTGGAGGTCGTCCCGATATCTAGCCCGAGCAGCAGCGGCATTGCGCCCTCATCCGCCCGAGCGGTCGCGGAGCTTGCCCACCTTCTCCATGAAGCGCTCGACGCGGGCGCGGTCCACCGCGTTCCAGGTATTGCCGTCGACCTTGAAGTGGGTGCCGACCACGGCGCCGTCGCTGATGCGCAGGATGTCCGCCACGGTGTCGATCGTCACTCCCGTGTTGGCGAAGACGGGAGTGCCCGGCACGGCGTCCTTCACGATCTTCAGCTCGGCGGCCTCAACGCCCTGGCCCGTCATGGGCCCGGAGACGAGCACCACGTCCGCAAGCGAGGAGAAGACGGCGCTCCGAGCCCGCGAGGCGATGGTTCGGCTGCCGAGCGGCGATGCGAACTCGGCATTGATGTTGAACATCAGCGTGAGGTCGGGGCGGCCGAGATCGGCCCTGAGACGCAACGCCGCCGCGGCATCGGGCTGCCACAGCCCCATGTCGGACTCATATAACCCGGTGAAGATTTCGCGCGCGAATGCAGCACCGCTCGCGACGGCCAGCGAGACGGTCGCCACCGGGTCCCACAGGTAGTTGACCCCGAAGGGAACCGTTATGAGCCGCCTCAGCTCGCCCACGGCGAAGGACATCGCGGCCAGGG
>JAREAF010000477.1 GCA_029240475.1 Rhodospirillales bacterium
CAAGTTGATCGACGGCCAGAAAATCTAAGCAAGGAATGCATATAGATGATCAGTATCTTATCCGGCTCCATGTGATCCGCGCGCCAAATGGGATTTCGAACGAGTACGTCTTCTATTGCTTGCTGCGCGATGCGTTTCGAAGAGTAGCCGAGCGCAACATGAAAGGGACGGCCGGCCAACGCCGTGTGCCGGCGGATTTCCTGGGGGATGCCAGCATCCCGGTTCCCCCGTCCCCCGAACAAGAACGCATCGTCGCCAAGATTTACGAGCGGTTCAGCGAGCTGGACGCCGGGGTGGCGAGCCTGAAGCGGGCGAGGGCGCTGCTCAAGAAATACCGCCAAGCGGTGCTCAAGGCGGCAGTCACCGGCGTGCTGACCGCGACTGGCGCGAGCGCCACAAGGGCGAAATCAGGGGGAGCGGGGCCGAGCTGCTCCAGCGCATCCTGAAGGTCCGGCGCGCGGCCTGGGAGGCCGCCGGGCTGAAGAAGCTGCGGGCCAAGGGCAAGCCGCCCAAGGGCGACCGCTGAAGCAGAAGTACAAGGAGCCCCAGCCGCCCGACACCACCGACCTGCCGGACCTGCCGGAAGGCTGGGTGTGGGCTGGTATCGATCAACTCATCTCGGGCCGCCCACGGTCGCTCCAAAGCGGGCCTTTCGGAAGCAACTTGCTTCATAGCGAATTTCAAGAGACAGGTTACCTTGTGTGGGAAAGACAACGTCGGGCAAGGCAAATTCATGCTAGGAAGCCAAAATCGAATAAGTGAAGAAAAATTCAAGGTCCTTGAGAAATACCAAGCTCGTCCGGCTGATATCTTAATAACTGTGATGGCATCCTTGGGGTGTTCTTGCGTTGTCCCCATGGATATTGAACCGTCTTTGGTAACTAAGCACTTGTACCGAATGACCATCGAACAAGAACTCATCATTCCGGAATACCTCAACTTTGTAATACAAGGATCATCAGAATTTCGAAGTGTCATGTTCAAAGACGCTCGGGGGCAGACTCGTCCTGGTCTGAATGGTGAGATTCTGAGAAGCCTGCCGGTCTCACTACCGCCAACGGTAGAGCAGGATGCAATCATTGCCGAAGTTGAGCGACTTATGTCGGTCGCTGATGACCTGGAGGAGGAGTTTGTCGAAGGACTAAGCCGTAGTAATTCTCTCCGTCAATCCATCCTCAAAGCCGCCTTCTCGGGCAAGCTTGTGCCGCAGGACCCGAACGACGAGCCGGCGGGCGTGTTGCTCGAGCGCATCCGCGCCGAGCGCGCGGCCAAGCCCAGGCCCGCCCGCGGCCGGCGGATGAAGGCAAGCATCAACCGGCAGATGGAGCTGCTGTCGTGACCACCCCCCCGGCGCTCGTCAACAAGGTCTGGAACTACGCGCACGTGCTGCGCGACGACGGGGTCAGCTACGGCGACTACGTCGAGCAGATCACCTGTGTCCTTTTCCTGAAGATGGACCAGGAGCGCCACGACCATCTGGGCGAGGTCTCGCGTATCCCGGCAGAGTGGCGCTGGGCGGCGCTGAAGGACAAGGAGGGCGACGAGCTCGAGCTGCAGTATCGGCACACGCTGGAGGCGTTGGCGCGCGAGCCGGGCCTGCTCCGCACGATCTTCCGCAAGGCGCAGAACAAGATCCAGGACCCGGCGAAGCTGCGGCGTCTCGTAGTGATGATCGACGGCGAGACCTGGATCGGGCTCGACGTCGACGTCAAGGGCGAGATCTACGAGGGGCTGCTGGAGAAGAACGCCCAGGAGGTGAAGAGTGGCGCGGGGCAGTACTTCACGCCGCGGCCGCTGATCCGGGCCATGGTCGAGGTTGTGGACTCGGCCCCGGGCCTGACCACCTGCGATCCGGCCTGCGGCACCGGCGGCTTCCTGCTCGCGGCGTACGAGCACATGAAGATCAAGGAGCGCGATCGCGAGGTGCTGCGGCGGCTCCGCGAACAGGCTTTCACAGGCGTCGACATCGTCGATGGCGTGGTCCGCCTTTGCGCCATGAACCTGTACCTCCACGGCATCGGCGGCGATGAGAGCCCGGTGCATCAGGGCGATGCGCTGATCTCGGCCGGGACTAGGCGGTTCGAGATGGTGCTGACCAATCCGCCGTTCGGTAAGAAGAGCAGCTACACCGTGGTCGGCGAGGATGGCGACATCGAGCGCGAGTCGCAGATCTATGAGCGCGAGGACTTCATCGCCACCACGTCGAACAAGCAGCTGAATTTTCTGCAGCACGTCATGTCGATCCTCGCGACCGACGGGCGCGCGGCGGTGGTGCTGCCAGACAACGTCCGGTTCGAGGGGGGTGCTGGCGAGAAGGTGCGGCGAAGACTTATGCGTGCGTTTGACTTCCACACGCTGCTTCGCCTGCCGACCGGGATCTTCTATCGCCCCGGCGTCAAGGCGAACGTGCTGTTCTTCGACAAGAAGCCGGCGAGCGAGACGCCCTGGACCCGGCGCGTCTGGATCTACGGCTTTCGCACCAATCAGAGCTTCACCTTGAAGCAGCGGCCGCTGCGGCGTGAGGACCTCGACGACTTCGTCGCGTGCTACAAGCCGGGCAATCGGCAACTCCGTGAGGAGAGCGAGCGTTTCCGAGCCTTCTCCTATGATGAGCTGGTCGCGCGCGACAAAGCGAACCTGGACATCTTTTGGCTCAAGGATGAGAGCCTGGAAGACGCCGACAGCCTCCCGGCGCCAGAGGTGCTGGCGGCTGAGATCATCGAAAACCTGGAAGCCGCGCTCGAGCAGTTCCGCTCGGTCGCCGCCGCGCTGCAGCGAGCGGATTGACGTGCGGCGATGAATCGCCTCAACACGCCGTCGCGTGCTAGGCTGGCGCCGGCAGCGGGAGTCCGGGCATGCGGTTCTATCACTTCGAGATCGTGATCGAGGAGGCCGAGGACGAGGGTTGCAGCGTGTACCGCCCGAGCCTGCCGGGCTGCTTCAGCAATGGCCGCACGACCCTCGAGGCCAGGCGCAACATGCGGGACGCGATCCGGCAGCACGTCGCGGCGCTGCTCGCCCACGGCGCGCCCGTGTGATGCGCGCGGGCGCCGCGCGCAGCAGCACGGTCAGGGTGTCGGTCGCGGCGGCGTAGCCGATCTTCATGGCTTCGCTCCCCGCTCGGCGCCTTCGGCCTCGAGGTCGTGAAGGATGGTCGCGATGACCGCCTTGAGAGGCCCGAGGTCGTCGGTCACGATCTCCCAGACACGCCGGTCCTTCACGCTCGGGTAGTCGTGGCGCAGGACGTTGCCGAAGTCGGCCACGCCGCGCCAGGCGATCTCGGGGTGACGCGCCTTGGCCGCGCGCGGCACATGGCGTGACGCCTCGGAGACGATCTCCAGGCAGCG
>JAREAF010000478.1 GCA_029240475.1 Rhodospirillales bacterium
CAGGGCGGCCAGGGCGGCTTTGGTCACGGGAAACATTGGGAAATCTCCAGGGAAAGATCAGTCCAGTGGCCGCTACCTTGCCGACCCGGCCGAAGGGGGGCAAGGCGGCCTCTGCACGGCCAGGTCGCGCGGGGCGTTGAGGATCCAGCCCTCCTGGCCGGGGCAGGCGGCGGATTCGGCGTCGCTGAGCCCATCCGGGACGGGCGAAGCAGACGCCGAGCTGTCCGGCCGCGTCCAGGTCGAGCGCCCAATTGCGGGCGGCGGCGACCTGGCGCGCGTCCTTGATCTCATAGGGCTGCGCGCGATGGTCTGCGAGGCTCGGCCACAGCTCGGCATGCACGATGCCGGAGAGGTCGCGGTCCCACACGGTCTCGAACGGCCAAAGCCGCGAGCGCCCGGCGAGCGCCGGATCGCTCAACAGGCGGTGGATGGCGGGGAGCCCGAGCAGCGTCTGGCTGCCGACGCTGCCGCGGGTATAGAGCTTCCAGACGCTCTGGATGCCGGTGCCGCGCCGGCGCAGGAGGTCGTCGGCGAGCCGCCATTCCGCGAAGCCGCGCCCCTCGAAGGCGCAGCGTCGGTCGGAGAGATCGCGTGTGGCGCGATCGGGCGGGCAGCCCCAGAACGGACCCGGCGCTCGTCCGAGCGCACGGTTGAGATGCGCCGCGACCTCGAAGCGGTTGTTGCTCCCGTCGGACGCATCCAGGACGAGTTCGGCGAGGCGCGCAGCGGCTTTGCGCCCGCCGGCAAGGCCGCTGCCTTGCGGGAAGCCGTGCGGGAAGTCCCAGCCGACCAGCGCGGCCCCGCGCACGCCGGCGAGAAGGTCGCGCAGGAATCCGGTCGCCTCCGCGCGCGTCCGGAAATAGGTCGGCTCGGGTCGCGCGTCGGGCGTGCCCCAGGCGATCCAGCAGCGGTCGGCGCTGGGGCGCTTGGGACCCGGCGAGGCCGCAGCGGACCAGTCAACGATGGCAATGAGGGCGAACCTACCTCTCCCGGAACGGGAGAGGTCGCGAGGACGCGTAGGCGTCCGAGCGGGTGAGGGCGGAGCCGCACGCATCGACTCCCTCACCCTCCCATCGCTGCCGCGATGGGCCCCTCCCTCTCCCGCGCTTCGCTGGGAGAGGGGGTTCTCACTCCACCCCATAGCCCGCCGCGCGGATGATCTCGCGCGCGGGCTCGGAGCGCAGGTAATCGAGGAGGGCCTTGGCGGCGGCATTGCCCTCACCGGGCTCCAGCAGCGCCGCCTGCTGCCGGATCGGCGTGTAGAGGTCCTGCGGCACCTCCCAGCGGCTGCCGCTCGCATCCAGCACTTGCGAGAGCGCCACGAATCCCAGCTCGGCATTGCCGCTGGCGACGAATTGATAGGTCTGCCCGATGTCCTCGCCGCGCACGAGCTTCGGCTCGACGGCCTCCCAGACTCCGAGCGCCGTCAGCACCTCCTCGGCGGCGCGGCCATAAGGCGCCAGCTCGGGGTTGGCGATGGCTAGGCGCTTCAGCTCCGGATCGTTGAGCGAGGTGGCCGGATCGATCACCACCCAGCGCGGGTCCGGTCCCCAAAGCACCAGCTTGCCGACCGCATAGGTGAAGCGCGACCCCGCGACGGCGAGACCTTCGGCTTCGAGCTCCGCCGGGCGCCGCTCGTCGGCGGAGAGGAAGAGCGTGAAAGGGGCGCCGTTGCGGATCTGCGCGGCGAGATTGCCGGTCGATCCGGTGCTCACCTCGATCTGATGCCCGCTCTCGGCCGCGAAGCCCTGGATCAGCCGCTCGGCCGGCTTGGCGAAATTGGCGGCGACGGCGATCAGGGCCGTGTCGGCCTGCGCCGCCGCCGGGGCGAGCAGCAGCGCCAGCGCGAGCAGCAAACGCATCACCACAGCAGCTCTCCCTTGATGAAGGCCGCCGCCTCTTGCGTCCGTGGCGCGTGGAAGAACTCCGCGGCGGGCGCCTGCTCGACGAGCCGTCCGCGATGCAGGAACAGCACCTCGTCGGCGATGCGGCGCGCCTGCCCGAGATCGTGCGTGGTCATGACGATCTTCGTTCCGGAGGCATGGATGCGCAGCACGATTTCCTCGACCGCGCGCGTGGCCGCGGGATCGAGGCTCGCGGTCGGCTCGTCGAGGAACAGCACCTGTGGGTGCAGGGCCCAGGCGCGCGCGAGCGCAAGGCGCTGCTGCTCGCCGATCGACAGCACGCGCGCCGGCCGGTCGGCCAGATCGGCAAGCCCGGTCTCCGCCAGGGCCTCGCCGATGCGCCGGCGGCGCTCCTCCGACCGGATGCCGCGCACCGAGAGCGCGTAATCGATGTTGGCGCGCGCCGAGCGGCGCAGCATCACCGGGCGCTGGAACACCATGGCCTGATGCAGGCGCGCGCGCGCGCCGTCCGGCCCCAGCCAGCCGATGCGGCCGGAGGTCGGGCGTATGAGCCCGTGGCAGAGCCTGAGGATGAGGCTCTTGCCCGCGCCGTTGGGCCCGAGCACCACGGTGCGCGGCCCGGCTGCGATCTCGAGGCTGACCTCTTCGATCAGCGCCTTGCCGTCCGCGACATAGCCCACCCGCTCCAGCCGCAAGGGCAGTATCCCGATGGGAGCGGTTTCCGGGGAACAGGGATTTTCAAGAGCGGAGAGGACGGTCATGGCGGGCCATTCTCGCGGCCATGGCGCGAGCCCGCAAGTCGCCCGGCCGGAGGCTCGCCTTGCGCGCCCTCCCGCGGCCTCTCATATTCCAAGGATGAACGACGCCCCGCCGGCCTCCTATCTCCTCCGGCCGCAGCCGGAAGATCCGCGCCTGACCCGCCGCATGTCGGGCCTCGACCAGGAGGGCAGGCCGGTCGAGACGGCCGTGGTCGTCGAGCGGCCCCTGACCCTGTTCCTCAACGGCCAGGAGATCGTCACCATGATGACGATCGGCGATTATCCGGACTATCTGGCGGTCGGCTATCTCATCAACCAGAACATGTTGACGCCGGACGACCGCATCACCGGCATCGATTACGACGAGGAGCTGGAGACGGTGGTCGTGCGCACCGAGCGCGCGACCGACTTCGAGCAGAAGCTGAAGAAGAAGACGCTCACCTCGGGCTGCGCGCAGGGCACGGTCTTCGGCGACCTGATGGAGCGGTTCGACGAGATCGAGCTGCCGCCGAATGCCGTGCTGAAGACCTCCTGGATCTATTCTTTGAGCAAGCAGATCAACCTGACGCCGAGCCTCTATCTGGCCGCCGGCGCCATCCATGGCTGCTGCCTCTGCCAGGAGGACCGGCCGCTGGTCTATATGGAGGATGTCGGCCGGCACAACGCGATCGACAAGATCGCCGGCTATATGCGCCTCAACGGCATCTCGGCGGCCGACAAGCT
>JAREAF010000479.1 GCA_029240475.1 Rhodospirillales bacterium
GAAGATGCCGGCGCTCGAGCGGTGGTGCAAGCGAACCACTAAGGATGCTCTGGTCGCCTCCGGCAAGGAGAAGGTGATCTCAGGAGAGAAGTAGTGTTGCAGCCGAGTCGTATCGCCGCCGGCGCGCTCGGCCTCCAGCCGATCGGTTGCCGTTGCATAATTGAGGCCGGTTGACAGCGCAATCGAGGTATCAATGATATCGTCCCAAAAAAAAGCATTCCAACGAACGTAAAGGGCGCCCCAGATCTCAAACTCATCGGTGTCTCCGAAGCGTTTTCCGATTCCAATTTCGGGTTCTAGCGAAATGTACTTATCAAATTCTACTAATTTCCGACCGAAGGAAAGGCTGGCAAAATAGATGTCGCCAAAATCCCAACTCCAAGGGCCGACACCCCTGAAAAAGATGTCCGACATGGTAGTCTCAACATAGCGGCCAAAGGCGGCAGTCACACGGCAATTACCAGAACAGGGCGAAAGCGGATCGTAAAAAGCCAGAGGATTGTCCTCTCCGGCGAGGATCTGTCCCATCTGCGGCGTGCTGGAGCCGGGAACGGTCGGTTCCGCTGGCTCGGATGCGGAAGAAGAAGCGGCGCTGCCGAGGGGAACAAGGGCGAGCAGGAGCGCCTGAGCAACAAGGCGGCTAGACAACATTTCCTCCGCATAGCGCATTGGCACCAAGACGGCCACTCTCATCGGTCGTACTGGCGTCGGGTCGAACTGCGCCGGCGGGTCGACGTGCGTACGATATTGGCCGAGCAGCGAGTAGAAGGTCATGAGAGAGCCGTTCTGCCTGATCGTAGAGGATCGAACGCCGCGCTTATGGCCGCTTGGCCCAAGCCCGACCAGACCGGCGTGCTCATGCGGAACGCGCGGTTGGGGTCGACAAGCTCCTCGCCAGCGATGACGCAGTGGCATCGCCGGGGGCGCCGACGTCGGTGCTGCCCTGGCCGGTAAGCGGTATCGCCACTGCGCGCGATGTAGTCCTGATCCACGAGGTCCTGGGTGTGGGCGAGAAGATGACGCTGCTGGAATGCGCGTGTCATCGCGGTCAATTCGGTAGCATCCACGTGTGCGCTGTAGTGTCTGCCGAAGGCCGCGCACCACAGGTTGCTGCCTTCGGCGAGGTTCTGAAGCGGCATCTTGCGGAGTCATCCGATCGCCAACACCACCTGGATCCTGATTGCCGACGGCGCGCGGGCGCGGGTGCTCGCGCAGGAGAAGGACTTCGCTCCGCTCGAGCCCGCCTTCGAGGACGAGGAGATCACCGGCACCCGCGCGCAGAGCAAGGAGATCGCGAGCGATCGGCCGGGCCGCAGCTTCGACAGCGGCGGCGAGGGCGGCCACGCGATGGAGCCGCCGACCGATCCGCAGCGCTACGCCAAGTTCGAGTTCGCGCGCGACCTTGCCGAGCGGCTCGAGGATGCGGTGCACCGCGGGCGCTTCGCGCGGCTCATGCTGATCGCCGCACCCAAGACGCTGGGCGACCTGCGCGAGCTGCTGCCGGAGTCGGTCAAGGCCAAGGTCGTGGCAGAGATCGACAAGGACCTGACCAAGGTGCCTCGCCCTGAGCTCGGCAAGCATCTCGGCGAGGTGCTCAAGCTCAAGCGCTGAGGTCCGCGCCGCGCCCTCAGGAGCCGGCCGGGCCGGCGCGCGCCTCGAGCTCGCCGAGCAGGCCGTCGATATCGGCGCGCTCGATCACCGTGGCGAACTCCGAGCGCTGCGCCACCAGCAGGCTCGCCCCCTCGATGATCAGGTCGATGATGACCGGCCCCTGCCCGGCATCGCGCAGCCGCCAGTCGACGTGCACGGGCTGGCCGCGCGGCGGCAGCACGGTGGTCCGCACCAGGACGTCGTCGCCGCCCGCGGGCTGGCTGGCGACGATCTCGAAATGGTCCTCGAGCGCGCCGCTGACCCCGTTGACGTAGCTGTCGAGGCGCCGCGCCAGCGTGCGCATCACGACCTCGCCGAACAGCTGCTCGTAGCGCGCCTGCTGCGCCGCATCGAGCCGCTGCCAGTTGCGGCCGAGCGCGAGGCGGCTGAGCAGCGCCACATCGGTGCGCGCGACGATCACCGCCGCCAGCTGGTCGATGCGCTGCGGCTGGCCCAGATCGTCGCGCTGGAGCACGGCCCAGGTCTCCTCGGTCAGCTCCTGGACCACAGCGGCGGCACCCGCCGTCGGGGTGTCGGCGACGGCCTGGCGCGCGGCGGGCGCCAGGAGCAGGGCCGCGGCGGCCAGCCCAAGCAGCGCGCGGCGAGAGACGCGCACGAGGTGACGATCCATCCGTATTCTCCAGAACCTTTTCCGTTGTCGGCCCTTGTTGGCCCGCGTCAGCGACGCGCGCTCGCAGCAAATCGGCAGGCCCGTCTGCTCCGCTTTGGGATTCCCTGCGGCACCCTCCATCTCGCTCCGTCGGCCATTAAGGTCAATCGTTCCGAGGGACGACCCTCAGGCCGTGGGGCGTCTTTGGCCCATGCCGTTCTCTCAGGTTGGTCCCCAGAGCCGCAGCGAGCTTCTCGCGAGGGATGGCTATGGTGGCGAAGCGCCGCTTGTCAGACGGGGCCTGATCGTGCATGGCTTCGACAGTGATTTGGACGGTTTCGCTACCGATGGCGACGTCGACCTCGATCTCCGCATCTCCGAAGTCCACGTCGTGGCGGCGGCCGTTGCTGCCGCGGATGATCGCAAAGCTCACCGGGGCACCTCCCTGATCGGTTGTCCGGTTCCGAGCCACTCCTCGAGCTTCGACCAGCGTCGGAGCGACTGACCGCCTCGGACCGCGATTCCAATAGCCCTGCGCTGGCCGACGATCACCACGAGCCGCCTACCCCGCGTCACGCCCGTATAGACGAGGTTGCGCCGGAGCATGGGGTAATGCTGCGTGGTGAGCGGGATCACCACAGCCGGGTACTCTGATCCCTGCGCCTTGTGAATGGTGGTCGCATAGGCGAGGACCAGCTCGTCGAGCTCGCCGAAGCCGTAGGCGACCTGCCGTCCGTCGAATTCGACCATGACCTCGCCGGCTTCGGGATCGACCGCGCGGACGAAGCCCAGGTCGCCGTTGTAGACCTCCTTATCGTAGTCGTTCTCGACCTGCATCACCTTGTCGCCGGCGCCGAAGGTCCAGCCGAAGCGCTGGATGGCGTCGTCGCCAGGCGGGTTGAGGGCCCGCTGCAGCTCGAGATTCAGCGCTCTCGCCCCCAGGCCGCCACGGTTCATCGGGCACAGGACCTGGATCTCGCGGATCGGATCGAGGCCGAAGCGCGCCGGGATCCGATCCTTGACGATCTCGATGATCTTGCCCGCTCCATCTTCGGCATCGCGGCAGGACACGAAATGGAAAT
>JAREAF010000480.1 GCA_029240475.1 Rhodospirillales bacterium
CGCTGCCCGGCGGGCGCGCGGGTCATTGCTGCAGCAGGGTCGGCGCGGCCTGGCCGTCGCTGGCCTGCGGCTGGCCCGGCTGCGGTTGCGGCTCCGGTTGCTGCTGCGGCGCGGGCTGCTGAGCTCCCGCTCCTGGCCCCGCCCCGCCCGGGGGCGAGAAGATGAAGCGCCCGAGCAGGTCCACCAGATTCACCGCGTCTTGGGTATAGGCGATGGTGCCTCCCGGGGGAATCAGCTCCTCCGCGCCGCCCGGCTCCAGCACCATATAGGTGTTGCCGAGCAGCCCGTCGCTCTGGATTCGCGCGGTGGTGTCCTCCGGCAGCTTGATCGCGCTGTCGATGGCGAGGCGCACCTCGGCGCGAAAGGTGTCGGGGTCCAGCCTCTGTGCCATGACGCTGCCGATCTTGATGCCGCTCATGCGCACGTCGCTGCCGTTCGCCAGCCCGTCGACGCGGTTGAAGCGCGCGACCAGCTCATAGCCGCCGGTGGCGCGAACGTTGCTCGAGCTGTAGGCGAAGAACAGGAACAGGCCCGCCACGACCAGTACGACCGCGCCCATGATGGTTTCGATGACGCTGCGCCGCATGGGCTTTTCTCCAGGTCAGGAAGGCGGGGTCCAGGGCTCGTAGTCGCCGGTCGCCGGCTGGCGCTTGCCGCCTTCGAGCGTGTGCCCGGCCGGGCGATAGGCCGCCGGGGTCCCGGTCAGGTTCGGCAGATGCTCCTTCTGCCAGGGGTAGCGCGGCCGGCCGCCCTCCTTGGGCGGATCCTCGACCGTGTAGTGCAGCCAGCCATGCCATTCGGCCGGCACCTTGGAGGCCTCCGGCTCGCCCTTGTAGATCACCCAGCGCCGCTCCTTGCGACCTTGAATGCGGCTCGGCGCGCGGTAATAGAGATTGCCGTAGGGATCGGCCCCGACATAGGTGCCGCGCAGCCAGGTATAGAGACGGGTCGCCAGAGTCATGTCGCCGGGATCTGCTCATCTCGGGTGCGGACGGGCGGGGACTATGGCAAAAGCCGGCCATAGCGTCCAGGGCGCGCTATGGCGGCGCGCCGGCCCCGCTGCCGCTGCAGCGCGGCGGGGGAAGGGCTAAGGCCGGCTCACAGCATGTAGTCCCGAGCCGGCCGACTCGTCACAAAATCTTGTTGAGGCCGGAGCCGGTCCTTGGTACTGTAGGAATCCGTCTGCGGCTGGGCCCCTGCGGATCCACATGGTCCGAAGGACCAGTCCACAGACCCGCCGAAGACCATTTCGACAGCAAAGCCATCGCGGCCACAGACATCGGCCGAGCTTGCGGCAACAACGCCGCAAGTAATTCCGCGCGTTTATTGTTAGAAACTCCACCAACTACTTCTTCGGTATTATCGCAGGGGCGCTTTTTTCTCTTGCGTCCTTCCACCCAGTGGCGCAACATCTACGAACAAGCGGCCCCGATCACCACAAGATGTTGGGTGCAGGGGCCGGAACGGCGGGGGCCGTGAGGGAGCGCGGGTCCCCCGAGTCGCGAACCAAGGAAGGGGGGAAGGAATGCGCATCGAGCGCCGCTTCACGACCGAAGGCCAGTCGCCCTACGCCGGCATCGCGTTCCGCACGGCGACCAGCGAAATCCGCAATCCGGACGGCTCGGTGGTTTTCCACCTCGCCGACATCCTGGTGCCCGAGGACTGGTCCCAGGTGGCCTGCGACGTGCTCGCGCAGAAATATTTCCGCAAGGCCGGAGTGCCGGCGCGCTTGAAGCCCGTGGTCGAGTCCGATCTGCCGGATTGGCTGTGGCGCCGGGTTCCCGACGAGGCCGCGCTGGCCGAGCTGCCGGAGGCGGAGCGCTGGGGCGGCGAGCGCGACGCCCGCCAGGTCTTCGACCGGCTCGCCGGCACCTGGACCTATTGGGGCTGGAAGGGCGGCTATTTCGACGGCGAGGAAGACGCGCGCGCCTTCCGTGACGAGCTCGCCTTCATGCTGGCCCGCCAGATGGGCGCGCCGAACTCTCCGCAATGGTTCAACACGGGCCTCAACTGGGCCTACGGCATCGACGGGCCGAGCCAGGGCCATTTCTATGTCGATTTCCGCACCGGCCAGCTGGTGCGCTCGGAATCGGCCTATGAGCATCCGCAGCCGCATGCCTGCTTCATCCAGTCGGTCGCCGACGACCTCGTGAACGAGGGCGGGATCATGGATCTGTGGGTGCGCGAGGCGCGGCTGTTCAAATACGGCTCGGGCACCGGCACCAATTTCTCGAAGCTCCGCGGCGAGAACGAGAAGCTGTCGGGCGGCGGTCGCTCCTCGGGCCTGATGAGCTTCCTCAAGATCGGCGACCGCGCCGCCGGCGCGATCAAGTCGGGCGGCACCACGCGCCGCGCGGCCAAGATGGTGACGGTCGATCTCGACCACCCGGACATCGAGAGCTACATCGACTGGAAGGTGGTCGAGGAGCAGAAGGTCGCTGCGCTCGTGGCCGGCTCCAAGCTCGCGCAGCGGCACCTCGGCCAAATCATGAAGGCCTGCGCCCAGGCCACCGACATCGGCGAGGCGCGCTTCGACCCCAAGAAGAACCCGCTGCTGAAAGAGGCGATCCGCGGCGCGCGCCGCTCGATGATCCCGGAGAGCCTGGTCCAGCGCGTGCTGCAGTTCGCGCGCCAGGGCTTCACCCACATCGACTTCCGCACCTACGACACCGATTGGGATTCGGAGGCCTACCTCACCGTCTCCGGGCAGAACTCGAACAACTCGGTGCGGATCTCGAACGACTTCATCCGCGCGGTCGAGGAGGACGGCGACTGGAAGCTGATCCGCCGCACCGACGGCAAGCTGCACAAGACCCTCAAGGCGCGCGCGCTCTGGGACAAGATCGCCTACGCCGCCTGGGCCTGCGCCGATCCCGGCGTGCAGTTCGACACCACCATCAACGAGTGGCACACCTGCCCCAATTCCGGCCGGATCAACGCCTCCAATCCGTGCTCGGAATACATGTTCCTCGACGACACCGCCTGCAATCTGGCCTCGCTCAACCTGCTCACCTTCCGCCGCGCGGACGGCAGCTTCGACATCGCCGCCTATGAGCATGCGGTGCGGCTCTGGACGGTGGTGCTCGAGATCTCCGTGGCTATGGCGCAGTTCCCGTCCAAGGAGATCGCGCTGCTCTCCTACGAGTTCCGCACGCTGGGGCTCGGCTACGCCAATCTCGGCGGCCTGCTGATGGCGTCCGGCCTGCCCTATGACAGCGCAAAGGGCCGCGCGCTCACCGGCGCCTTGTCCGCGATCATGACCGGCGTCTCCTACGAGACCTCGGCCGAGATGGCGGGCGAGCTCGGCGCCTTCCCCGGTTAC
>JAREAF010000054.1 GCA_029240475.1 Rhodospirillales bacterium
GATCCGGCCTCCCGGCTGGATGTGCCTCACTTCTGCGACGCGACGGGCAACGAGCTCATCGAGGCGCGCAAGGAAGGCGACGTGCTGATCTTCCGCATCCGCAAGACGGAACAGCCGGAGAGCTAACGCAGGCGGGCCGGCGCAAGTTCGGGACCGTCCACTCCTTCCTGGGCCATCTCCGCCGGAAGAGGCCCGCCCGAGGCGAGGGCGCCGGCGATCGCGGCCATTGCGGCGGAAGTCTGGACTCCGTATCCGCCCTGTCCGGCCAGCCAGAAGAATCCCTCGGCCAGGGGATCGAAGCCGGCCACGGGGGTCCGGTCGGGTGCGAAGCTTCTCAGGCCCGCCCAGCGCCGGTGGATGCGTGTGATCCTCAGCACCGTGGCACGCTCCAGACGGTCCACTGCAACCGCGAGGTCGAGGTCTTCGGCCTGAGCGTCGCAAGGCGGCGAGGCCGTCTCGTCGGCCGGTGAGAGGAGCAGGCGGCCCGCCTCGGGCTTGGCATAGAACTGCTCTTCGACATCGTTGAACATCGGCCAGCGGGCCGCGTCCAGCCCGGCGGGAAGATCGACGATGGCCACGCTCCGGCGCAGGGGCGCGATGCCGAGAGGCGGCAGCCCGGCCATTTCCGCGATGCCGTCCGCCCAGGCGCCCGCCGCATTGATCAGCACCGGGGCACGATAGGAGCCGTGGCGCGTGCGCGCGGACCACAGCCCGCCGGTGCGCTCGAGGGCGGTTACTTCCGCATCGCCGACCAGCATCCCGCCGGATGTTCGGAACGCGCGCAGATAGCCCTGCAACAGGCCGTGCACGTCTATGTCCATAGCATCGGGGTCCAGCAGGGCGGCCGCGCCGTATCCGGGGGCGAGGATCGGGACCCGAGCCATGGCCTCCGGCCAGCTGAGCCGGACCGGTCTGCCGCCTCCGGCCCGCATCTCCTCCTCGGCGGCGATGAGCCCATCCATCTGCTCGGGCCGGGCGATGAACAGGACCCCGCGCGGCGTCAGAATCGGGTGGTCGGAAAAGCCGGGAGGCGGCGATTTGAGGAACCGTCCCGAGGCGCGCGTCAGCGCGCGCACGGTCGCGTTCCCGTAATGCTCGGTATAGAGCGCGGCCGAGCGGCCGGTCGCGTGGTAGCCGGGCTGCGGCTCGCGCTCCAGCACGAGGGTGCGCCCGTGCTGAGCGAGCCAGGCCCCCGCCGAGACGCCGGCGATGCCGGCGCCGATGATGAGGAAGTCCGCTTCTCGCGTGCTCACGATCCGAAGCCCCGCCCGAGCGCCGTCGTTTACAACGGGGCGGGCCTGCGGCCAAACTCGTTGAAACGAAGCACCAAGGTTTGTCGCCCATGTCGACCCTGCTTGTCACCCATCCCGCCTTCCTTGCGCACGACACCGGCGCTCACCACCCGGAGCGGCCGGCGCGGCTCGAAGCGGTGTTGAAGGCGCTCGATCGGGACGAGTTCGCTGCCTTGCAGCGCCGGGATGCGCCCGAAGCCACCGTCGAGCAGATCGCGCGGGCGCACCCCTCCGCCTTCGTCCAGGCGGTGATCGAGGCCATGCCGAAATCCGGCCACGCCGCTTTCGATGCCGACACGATCTGCTCGCCCGGCTCCAAGGAGGCGGTCCTGCGCGCCTGTGGGGCCGTGGTCGCGGCGGTCGATGCGGTGGCTTCGGGAGAGGCGCAGAACGCCTTCTGCGCGGTTCGTCCGCCGGGCCACCATGCCGAGCCGATGCAGCCGATGGGCTTCTGCATCTTCAACAATGTCGCGGTCGGCGCCCTGCATGCGCGCGCGGCGCATGGGCTACAGCGCGTCGCGGTGGTCGATTTCGACGTCCATCACGGCAACGGCACCCAGGCGATGTTCGAGCGCGACCCAGAGCTGTTCTTCGCCTCGACGCACCAGTATCCGCTTTATCCCGGCACGGGCGCCCGCGGCGAGAAGGGGGTCGGCAACATCGTCAACGCCCCGCTGCCCCCGCATGCCGGGTCCGAAGAGTTCCGCAGCGCCATGGAGCGCGAGGTGCTGCCGGCGCTGCGCGCCTTCAAGCCGGACCTGCTGCTGATCTCCGCCGGGTTCGACGCGCATCGCGCCGATCCGCTGGCGAACCTCAATCTGGAGGATGGGGATTATCGCTGGGCGACGGAGCGCCTGCTGGAGGTGGCCAAGGATTGCTGCGGCGGGCGCGTCGTCTCGACCTTGGAGGGGGGCTACGATCTGGGCGCGCTCGCCTCGGCTTCCTCGGAGCATGTCCGGGCGCTGATGGCGGCTTAAGGGCCCCGTGTGAACCGCTTCACTGAGGGGAAACTAGGCCTCCGCTAGTCTTTGCGCGGAGGTCGGCCATGATTTCTGCCGGAAAGACGCATTATCGGCCCGCGCGCCCGCAGGATGCTTCCGCGGTCGCGGAGCTGTTCGCGCTGGCGGGCCATGGGATCGCCGAATATCTCTGGTCCTTGCAGGCGCGCGAAGGGCAGAGCGCGATCGAGGTCGGGACCGAGCGCGCCGGGCGCGACGGCGCCAACTTCTCCTGGCGCAACGCCATCCTGGCGGAGCGGGACGGAGAGGCGGTCGGCATGCTGCTGGGCTATGTCCTGCCCGAGCCGCCGCCGGGGGACGACGCTGCCCTCAACCATCTGCCGCCCGTGCTGCGGCCGTTCGTGGCGCTCGAGCACCGGGCTGCGGGGACCTTCTACATCAATGGCTTCGCGGTGCGGCCGGAGCATCGCGGCAACGGCATCGGCTCCAAGCTCCTGTACAAGTCGCGCCAGCGGGCTCTGGCCGCCGGCACCGCCCGCATCACGGTCGAGGTGTTCGAGCAGAATGAAGGCGCGCTGCGGCTCTATCAGCGCCAGGGATTCCGCATCCTCGACCGACGCCCCGCGGTGCCGCATCCCTGCCACCCCTATTCGGGCGATATTTTGCTGCTGGTGCAGAACCTGAACTGAAGAGCGCGGCCTCCCACGGCTTGCCCGCGAAAGAGCCGGAGAGTGCCTTAAAAACGCCGAGAATTTCCGTAGATTGGGGCTTGCGCGGCGAAGCGGCCGCGGTGGCCGTCCTTGCCCCCTCCGGACCCGCTCGACTACACTCCGCGCCCCAGTGGGGGGAGGCTTTTTTCCTGTGGCCGAACACGAACTTCCCGCCGACATCAAGGCGCTGAGCTTCGAAGACGCGCTGAAGCAGCTCGAGGAGCTGGTGCGGCAGCTCGAGAAGGGCGAAAGCCGCCTGGACGACGCCATCCAGGCCTATGAACGCGGGGCCAACCTGAAGAAGCATTGCGAGGCCAAGCTGGCCGAGGCGCGCCTGAAGGTCGAGCGGATCAGCTTCGGTCCCGGCGGCGAGATCGGCACCCAGCCGATGGACCGCGAGTAGCGCGGCAGAAGCCGTCCGGATGACCGATTTGGAGCGCAGCCTGAAGCACGCGGCCGCGGAGATCGAGCGGGTGCTCGATCTGGCGCTGCCGGTCCCGGATGGGCCCGAGGCCCGCGTCGTGGAGGCGATGCGCTATGCCGTGACCGGCCCCGGCAAGCGGCTGCGCCCCTATCTCGTGCTCTCCAGCGCCGAGCTTTTCGGGGTGAATCGTTCCTGCGCGCTGCGCGTGGCGGCCGCCGTGGAACTGTTGCATTGCTACAGCCTCGTGCATGACGACCTGCCGGCCCTCGACGACAGCGACACGCGCCGTGGGCGGCCGTCCGTGCACCGCGAATATGATGAGGCGACCGCCATCCTGGCCGGGGACGCGCTGCTGACGCTCGCCTTCGAGATCCTGTCCGAGGCCGAAACGCACGGCGATCCGATGGTGCGCTGCGAGCTGGTCCGCGCGCTCGCGGTCGCAGCGGGCACGCAGGGCATGGTCGGCGGGCAGATGCTCGATCTTGCGGCCGAGCGGCAGGAGCTGGATATCGGCGCGATCACCCGGATGCAGCGGCTGAAGACGGGCGAGCTGATCGCGTTCTCCTGCGAGGCCGGCGCGATCCTCGGCCATGCCGCCGAGACCCCGCGCAAGGCGCTCAGGGCCTATGCCCACGATCTCGGGCTCGCCTTCCAGATCGTCGACGATCTGATCGATGCCGAAGGCGATGCCGCGACGGCCGGAAAGCCGACCGGGCAGGACCGCGCGTCGGGCAAGGCGACCTTCGTCTCGCTCCTGGGCGCCGAGCGGGCCCGCGAGCAGGCGCGCATGCTTGCCCGCCAGGCGAGCGCCCATCTTGATTTGTTCGAGGAGAAGGCGGACCCTCTGCGCGCCGTGGCGCGGTTCGTGGTGGATCGCCGCAATTGATGCTTTATTAGCCCGTGCGTGAGGCTAGGCCCGGTGACAGGTCCCGTGACGAACACCAGCAAGACGCCGCTGCTCGACAGCCTTCATCTGCCCTCCGACTTGCGGCGCTTGGATGTGGAGCAGCTGCCTCAGGTCGCGCGCGAGCTGCGGGCCGAGATGATCGACGCCGTCTCGGTGGCCGGAGGCCATCTGGGGGCCGGCTTGGGCGTGGTCGAGCTCACGGTCGCTTTGCATTACGTGTTCGACACGCCGGCCGACCGGCTGGTCTGGGACGTCGGCCACCAGTCCTATCCCCACAAGATCCTGACCGGCCGGCGCGACCGCATCCGCACGCTGCGGCAGGGCGGGGGACTGTCCGGCTTCACGCGCCGCGCGGAGAGCGAGTACGACCCGTTCGGCGCGGCGCACAGCTCGACCTCGATCTCCGCCGCGCTCGGCATGTCGGTCGCGCGCGACCTGACGGGCGGCGACCGCAGCGTCATCGCGGTGATCGGCGACGGCGCGATGAGCGCCGGCATGGCCTATGAGGCGATGAACAACGCCGCCGCGGCAGGTACGCGCCTGATCGTCATCCTCAACGACAACGACATGTCGATCGCGCGGCCCGTCGGAGCGATGAGCGCCTACCTCTCGCGCCTCATCTCATCGCGCTCCTATCGCGGCTTCCGTCATATCGCCAAGCAGATGGCCCGCGCCTTCCCCAAGCCCTTCGAAGAGGCGGCTCGCCGCGCCGAGGAATTCGCGCGCGGCTTCGTGACCGGCGGCACGTTGTTCGAGGAGCTGGGCTTCTACTACATCGGCCCGATCGACGGGCACAATCTCGACCATCTGATGCCCGTGCTGCGCAATGTGCGCGACGCCAAGGACGAGCGGCCGATCCTCGTCCATGTGGTCACCCGCAAGGGCCACGGCTATCCGCCCGCCGAGGCCTCGGAGGACAAGTATCACGGCGTCACCAAGTTCGACGTCATCACCGGCGCGATGGCCAAGAGCTCGGCCAAGACGCCGAGCTACACAAAGGTCTTCGCCGACGCGCTGATCGCGGAGGCGGAAGCGGATGAGAAGGTGGTCGCGATCACCGCCGCGATGCCGTCCGGCACCGGCCTCAACCTCTTCGCCGAGCGCTTCCCCAAGCGCAGCTTCGACGTCGGCATCGCCGAGCAGCACGCCGTGACCTTCGCCGCGGGTCTCGCCGCCGAGGGTCTGAAGCCGTTCGCCGCCATCTACTCGACCTTCCTGCAGCGCGCCTACGATCAGGTCGTGCACGACGTTGCGATCCAGCGGCTGCCGGTGCGATTCGCGCTGGACCGCGCGGGCCTCGTCGGCGCGGACGGTCCGACCCATGCGGGGGCCTACGACATCGCCTATCTCGGCTGCCTGCCCGATTTCGTCCTCATGGCCGCGGCCGACGAAGCCGAGCTGATGCATATGGTCGCCACGGCCGCCGCAATCGACGACCGCCCCTCGGCGCTGCGCTATCCGCGCGGGGAGGGGATCGGGATGGCACTGCCGGCGCGCGGCTCGGTGCTGCAGATCGGCAAGGGCCGGGTGCTGAAGGAAGGGACGGCGGTCGCGCTGCTCAGCTTCGGCGCGCGGCTGCAGGAATGCCTCAAGGCCGCCGAGGAGCTCGGCGCGCGCGGGCTCTCGACGACGGTCGCCGACGCGCGCTTCGCCAAGCCGCTCGACCGCGACCTCCTGCGGCGCCTCGCCGGTGAGCATGAGGTGCTGATCACCATCGAGGAAGGATCGGTCGGCGGCTTCGCCGCGCAGGTCGCGCAGGAGCTGGCGACCACCGGCCAGTTCGATGCCGGGCTCAAATTCCGGCCGATGGTCCTGCCCGACCGCTTCATCGAGCATGACAGGCCCGAGCGGCAGTATGAGGAGGCCGGGCTCGACGCGCGCGCCATCGTCGCCACCGCGCTGGCCGCGCTCGGCCGGGCGGAGGCGACGGCTCCGGCGCGGGCTTAGTCTGCTCTCCCGTCAGGGAGATGTCGCGAGGACGCGCTTGCGTCCCTAGCGGGTGAGGGACTTCGCTCGCGCCTCGCTCACCCTCACCCGGCTCGCTGCGCTCGCCGACCTCTCCCTGAAGGGAGAGGTTTTCCGCTTCATTTGCATCCATCGCCCGCCTGCGCTACTTAGCTGCCCCCAAGAGGCGGCTTTGAATTCGAAGCCGCCTTTCTCTTCTTCGAGGCGAGCGATGTCCGTCCCCGGCAGCATAGCAAGCGCGCGCGAGGCGCCGGCGGGACCCTGGCTCGGCGCCGAGCTGAAAGCGCTGACCGGCCTGACCGTGCCGATCGCCGCGGCGAACCTCGCCGAGATGGCGATGGCCGTCACCAACATGGTGATGATGGGGCGGCTCGGCGCGGTCGCGCTTGCGGCGGGCGGGCTCGGCGGCAACCTGCTCTGGGCCGTGACCATCGTCCCGCTCGGCGTCGTCGTGGCGGTCGGCGCCGTCGCCGCGCATGCCTCGGGCGCCGGCGAGCGCGAGGGAGTCGGGCGCGCGGCGGGGCAGGGCCTCGTCGTCGCGGCGGCGCTTGGGCTCCCCGCGATCGCGATCTTATGGTGGATGGGCTGGATCGTCGGCGCGTTCGGAGCGGACCCCGAGATGGTCCCGCTCCTCACCGCCTATCTGCGCGCGGTCGCCTGGTGCGTGCCGGCGATCCTTGCCTTCTCGGTGCTGCAGCGCTTCGTCTCGGCCCTGTTCCGCCCGCGCCTGCCGACGGTCATCTCGATCCTTGCCATCGGCCTCAACGTCGTGGCGAACGAGGCGCTGATCTTCGGCCGCTGGGGATTTCCGGCGCTGGGCGTGGCGGGCTCGGGCTGGGCGACCACCATCGTCTGCTGGACGCAGTTCGCATCGCTCGCCGCTGTGGTCGCGCTCACACCTTTATTCCGCAGCTATCGCCCGTTCCGCAGCGTCTGGCCGTTGCATGGAGCGACCTTGCGCGAGATTTTCCATGTCGGCTGGCCGATCGGCGGCAGCATGGCGGTGGAGGCCTGGTTCTTCCTCGCGACGGGACTACTGGTCTGGCATTTCGGGACCGAGGCGCTGGCCGCGCACCAGGTCGCGGTCAGCTTTGCCTCCGTCTTCTACATGCTGGTGCTGGCGATCTCGAATGCGGCCACTTATCGGGTCGCGCATGCGATCGGCGCGCGCGCCCCGCTCGCCGCGCGCCGCTCCGGCCAGCTCGCGATCTGGTCGGCGGCCGCCTTCATGGGGCTGGTCGCGGTCGGCATGTGGCTCTTCGCCGAGCCCATCGTCGGCATCTATCTCGACCTCGACGATCCGGCCAACCAGCCGGTGCTGCGGATCGCGGTGACGCTGATCGGCATCGCCGCGGTGTTCCAGATCGTCGACGGCGTGCAATGCGCGGCGGCGGGCGCGCTGCGGGGATTGAAGGACACGCGCGCCACTTTGATCGCCGCGCTGTTGGGCTATTGGGTCGCCGGCATCGGCAGCGGCCTCGGCCTGGGATTCGCGCTGGAGCTGGGGCCGGTGGGCCTGTGGATCGGTCTCGCCGTCGGGCTGGCGGCGGCGGGAGCGGCGCTCTCCTGGCGCTTTCACATCAAGAGCGGCGCCCTGATCGCCGCGGCGGCCCGATGAGCGCGCCCACGGCCTCGCGCAACGGGTCGCGCCGGCGCGCCGACCAGCTGCTGGTCGAGCGGGGCTTGGCCGAGAGCCGCGCGAAGGCGCAGGCGCTGATTCTCGCCGGCCTCGTCTTCAGCGGCGAGGCGCGCATCGACAAGCCGGGCACGGCGCTGCGCATGGACGCGAGGTTGGAGGTGCGCGGGCAGGACCATCCCTGGGTGTCGCGCGGCGGGGTGAAGCTCGACCATGCGCTCACCCATTTCGCCATCGATCCCACGGGGCTGGTCTGCCTCGATGTCGGCGCCTCGACCGGCGGCTTCACCGACGTGCTGCTGACGCGCGGCGCCGCCAAGGTCTATGCCGTCGATGTCGGGCACGGTCAGCTCGCCTGGAAGCTGCGCCAGGATGCGCGCGTGGTGGTGCTGGAGCGCACCAACGCGCGGCACCTCACCCCCGTGGAGGTGCCCGAGCCGGTGCAGCTCATCGCCTGCGACGCCAGCTTCATCGGGCTGGAGACGGTGCTGCCCGCGCCGCTCGCGCTGGCCGCGCCGGGCGCCTGGCTGGTCGCGCTGATCAAGCCGCAGTTCGAGGTGGGCAAGGAGAGGGTCGGCAAGGGCGGCGTGGTGCGCGACCCCGCGCTCCATGCGGAGGTCTGCGAGCGGATCGCCGGCTGGATTGGCACGCAGCCCGGCTGGCGCGTGCTGGGCGTCACGCAGAGCCCGATCGCCGGACCGGAGGGCAATCTCGAGTTCTTGATCGCGGCGCGCCATGGCGAAGCTTCCTGAGCGCGCGGAGCTGCTGATCGAGAGCGTCGGCGCGCGCGGCGACGGGACCGCGCGGCTGGGGGAGGCGCGCGTCTTCGTGCCCTTCACCCTGCCGGGCGAGCGCGTCGAGGCGCGGATCGTCGGCAAACTTCCGGACGGGCTTCTCGCCCGCGCCGAGCGCTGGATCGCGGAGAGCCCCGCCCGCGGCGCGGCTCCATGCGGGCATTTCGGGACGTGCGGCGGCTGCGCGCTGCAGCACTGGTCCGATGCGGGCTATGCCGCCTGGAAGCTCGACCTGCTGCGCACGGCGCTGCGGCGCCAGGGGATCGAGGCGGCGATCGAGCCGTTGCGCCGCACCCCACCCCATGCGCGGCGGCGCGCAGGCTTCGTGGCGCGCTTCGGCGGGCGCGCTGTGAAGCTCGGCTTCCGCGAGCGGGCGAGCCATCGCCTCGTCCCGGTGGCGGCCTGCCCGGTCTTGCGGCCGGGCCTGGAGCGCTTTGCGACCGATGCGCCGCCGCTGCTCACGGGCTTGGACGCGCCGAACGCCGAATGGTCGCTCGATGCGAGCGAGACGGAGACCGGGATCGACCTGCTCGTCACGGGCGCGCGTACCCCCGACCTCAAGCTGCGCGAGGGCTTGGCGGCGCTCGCCGAGCGGCTCGATCTGGCGCGGGTGAGCTGGCGTGCGCGAGAGAGAGCCGAGCCCGAGCCCATCGCGATTCGCCGAACGCCGTTGCTGCGCTTTGCGGGCGTGGCGGTCGAGCCGCCGTCCGGTGCCTTCTTCCAGGCGAGCGCGGAGGGCGAGGCGGCGCTGACGGAAGAAGTGCTGGCGATGACGCAGGGCGCGCGCCGCGTCGCCGACCTCTATGCCGGGCTCGGCACCTTCACCCTGCCGCTGGCGCAAGGCGGGGCGGAGTCGGCTCTGGCGGTTGAGGGCGACGCCGCGGCTTTGGGCGCGCTCGCGGCCGCCGCGCGACGGAATCGCCGGCCGGTGCGGACGCTCCAGCGCGACCTCTCCCGCGAACCGCTTCGGCCCGACGAGCTGGAGGCGTTCGAGGCCGTGGTTCTAGACCCGCCGCGCGCGGGCGCGAAGGCGCAATGCGCAGAGCTCGCGTCCTCCAAGGTGCCGGCGGTCGCGATGGTCTCCTGCAATCCCGCCACCTTTGCCCGCGACGCGCGGACGCTGATCGAGGGCGGCTATCGCCTCGAGCGCATTGTGCCGGTGGACCAGTTCCTCTGGTCGCCGCATCTGGAGCTGGCGGCACTGTTCCGGCGGTGACGCTTACCTGAGCAATCCTCTTACGTCCTATCATCGGCTCTCTTTATCTTACAATCAAAACTGGTATCCCTGGAACACACTTCCGTCGCGGTTGACGGAGTGTTTGGGTCCGGGGGATGGTTCCTGAAAGCATGATGCCTGCGCCATCGAGAGCTCGGGAGAGGCCTCTTGATAAGCATTACGTCGCTGAACGGCTATGTTGGCAAGAACATCTCGCTGATCTGTCCAAATGGCTATTAGGACAATAATATCTCGCATTGCGCTCATTTCGTCGCGCACGTGCTTCACATATCCGAGGGGACCAAATGCACAAACCTCGTTCACGGTCCTGGACCAGGAGCAAGCGTCCGGGTAGACGATGTTTTCAACAGGTGGTGTCCGAAAGTAATTGATGAACTATCCAAGCCAGCAGTTGGAGTTCGGGATTGATATTCATCATCAACCCAAAATACGTTCGCCTTAGTCCGAGGAAAATGCAGGATGTTGGCCGTAAGCACATGGGCATCTTTGTGGGCGGGAGCGTCTGGCACTACTCGAATAGTCAGGACAAAGTCGTTTGTGTGTCGATCGATCGGATGAAGAAGCACTACCCT
>JAREAF010000481.1 GCA_029240475.1 Rhodospirillales bacterium
CGCCGGCCAAATCGGGCCAGGGAAGGAGGACACCGCGAGAGCTAGAGCGTGAGGTGGCCGGAAGCTGCCAGCCTGCTTTTGGCAGGAAGCTTGGAAAGCCGATGATGAAACTCGCCGATGCGAGATCCTATGAACCTTCCCACTCGACTTGGCTGCCCGCTAGGCTGACCGGGAACACCTGTGCTAGGCAGATGCACATGGTGCTCCGCCGCAATAACGTGAACGTCTCTGGCGCGGGCTCGCGCGCCATGATGTTCTCGCACGGCTTCGGCTGCGATCAGAACATGTGGAATGCGGTGGCTCGTGCCTTCGAAGCGGATTTCCGCGTCATTCTTTTCGATCATGTCGGCGCCGGCCGATCCGACCTCACCGCGTACCAGGCGACGAAATACGCTAAGCTCGACGGTTATGCCGATGATGTGGTGGAGATCGGGCGCGCTCTTGAGTTGAAGGATGCGGCGTTCGTCGGACATTCTGTGAGCGCGATGATCGGTGCGCTCGCCAGCCTGAAGGCGCCCGGCATGTTCTCCGATCTCGTTATGGTCGGACCGTCGCCGCGTTACGTCGACGAGGGCGACTACATCGGCGGCTTTTCCCACGATCAGGTCGAGGAACTCCTCGAATTCCTGGCCGACAACCACCTCGGCTGGTCCGCGGCAATGGCGCCGGCGATCATGGGCAACCCCGATCGGCCGGAACTCGGCGAGACGCTAGCCAACAGCTTCTGCGCCACCGATCCCGAAATCGCGCGCCAGTTCGCGCGCGCGACCTTCTTGTCCGACAACAGGGCCGATCTGCCTCGCCTCAATACGCGCACGCTCGTCCTGCAGTGCCGTGAGGACATCATCGCACCGCCCTACGTCGGGGAGTATGTCCACGCGCAGGTCCCGAACAGCACCTACGTCCTCCTCGACGCGACTGGCCACTGCCCCAACCTCAGCGCGCCGGACAAAGTGACGGCGGCAATCCGCGCCTTTGTCTGACCGCGCCCTGGGCGAAGATCTCGCCGATCTCTACGAGAACGCGCCCTGCGGCTACCTCTCACTCTCGCCTGACGCCCGCATCGTGAAGGTGAACCGAACGCTGACCGAGTGGCTCGGTACGTCGGGCGACGCGCTGCTCGGGCGACCGTTTCACGACCTGCTGAGCTTCGGGGGGCGGATTGCGTATGAGACGCACATGGCGCCGCTCCTGCGCCTGCAGGGTTTCGTGAACGAACTCGCGCTGGATCTGCTGCACGCGGACGGCAGCAAGCTGCCGGTGATCGCCAACGCCGCCGAAAGGCGCGGGCCGGCCGAGGAGCACCTCTTCACTCGCCTCACGATGTTCAAAGCGGTGGACCGACGCACGTACGAGCGCGGCTTAGTCGCCGCTCGGACGCAGGCCGAGGCGGCGGCCGCCGCCGAACACGAGACTTCGGTGCTGCGCGAGCAGTTCATAGCCGTGCTCGGGCATGACCTCAGAAACCCGCTTGCCGCGTTGGCGGCCGGCATTCAGATGATCAGCAAGCGGGAGGCGCTGAGTAGCCGGGGCCTACTCGTCGTGAAGGAGATGAACGCAAGCGTCTCCCGCGCGACAGCGCTGGTCGACAATGTCCTCGACTTCGCGCGTGGCAGGCTCGGCGACGGGCTCATCCTCACCCGCAATGCTGCGCAGCCCCTCACGCCGGTCCTCGAGCAGGTCGTGGAAGAAATCCGAGCGATCGCGCCCGATCGCCAGATCATGGCGCATTTCTCGATAGAGCAACCGGTCGACTGCGACCCCAGCAGGATCGGGCAGCTCGCCTCGAACCTGATCGCCAACGCGGTGACGCACGGCGCCCCGGGCATCCCGATCGAAGTGGAGGCGCACACTGTCGGTGGCAGGTTCGTTCTATCCGTCGCCAATGGCGGCGTTCCGATTCCGCCGGCAGCCCGCGCGCAGCTATTCCAGCCCTTCTTCAGGGGCGCCGTTCGCCGCAGCCAGCAGGGCCTCGGCCTCGGGCTCTTCATCGTCAACGAGATTGCAAAGGGGCATGGCGGATCGATGGACGTCGCGTCGACCGAACAAGAGACGCGCTTCACCTTCTCCATGCCGCTCAAGCCTGCTTAGCGGTCGCTCGCAGTCAGCAGGAGCCATGGCGAGAGTGGTGAACCGGATGTCCCTTTTCGGGATCTCGCAGGCGCCCTGCACCGACAGAAATGGGCGCGAAGCGGACCGTCTGCGTGGCGAGTTCAACTTCCGCTCTTCGGGATTCTGTTGAAAAACTTTGATGTTGCGGTGCAGCCGCCTCGCTGATTCAGTCCCGTTGTAGGGGAGCGAAGTCGATGCTGGGCGATCAGCAAGTGGTGCAGGACGCGCTGTTCTACGAGTTCTCGCTCGAGCGGCACGTTCCTGTGGGCCATATGCTGCGCGCGATTGATCGCTTCGCGGATCTTGACGTTGCGGAGCGCCCGCGGCAACCGGATCACGGGAGTGCGAAATGGCCTCACGCGGCCTCGCTCCGACGCTCCTTCGCCGGGCGCCGCACCCGACTGGTCCCGGTTATTCCCTCGCGGCGCATCGCGTTCGAGTACCACCGGACCGAGTTGGGGGTGCTCCGGGCGCCCTCGATCCGGCTGTTCACCTCCTCGGCGATCTGGCCGTACGTCCAGTCGGGGTGCTCGAGGATCAGCTCACGGGCAAGAGTGCCGATACCGCGGCCCCGGGCTCGCCTGGACGGCTCCTGGACCGCCTCGGGCTCCGACTGTGGCCGCTCGACTTCGGAATCGTCCGAGGTCGCCACGGGCCACCGGAGGTCGTCTGGGGCGAACCCGTAGCGGTCCGCGAGCTCCCGGGCTTTTGCGAGCGCCGAGCGGGCCTCGCCGGGCGTGCACCCGTTCTCCGTCGTCTTCCTGAGCAGCGCCTCGATGCGACCCCGCACCAGGGGCTTCTCCCTCGCGTTCTCCTGCATGATCATCTCCCGCGGCTTCAGTGCCGATCAGGAGCACGCTGTCGCGCATCGGTGCTCTTGGGGGCGTGGCGTAGTGACAGCGTGGCTCGTTCGAGATCGCTCGCCGTGCCGTAAGAACTCGCCACTAAGGCCTGCCGTCCAGCGCTAGCGGGGCGCCGTTACGAACCGCGGCACCGAAGCCGGAGCGCCGTACGATGGGGCTCGGTCGGGCCTGCGATCCTGCGGGCGTGCATTTGCTCCTTGCGAATTTGCAGATTGCCTCGAGTGCGGCTCGGAACGCGCTGCTTTCGTGCGAGGCGGGATCGAAGTCCTTGTGGCTCCGTAGCTCCTCGATGACGGCCATGGCATTCTCGTACCTCCCCGAACGGGCGAGGCGATGGGCGTACCG
>JAREAF010000482.1 GCA_029240475.1 Rhodospirillales bacterium
GAGTGCCGGTTGCCGCTTTGGAGCGCTTGGCCGAGGCGGATGCGTTCGGCTCGCTCGGCCTCGGCCGGCGGCAAGCCCTATGGGAGGTGCGCGCGCTTGGCGGCGAACCGCTCCCCCTGTTTGCCGCGGCAGACGAGCGGCGTAGATCGTTGCGGCCCGAAATCGAGGAAGAGCGCGTCGAGCTCGCCCCGATGACGGCCGGCCGCGAAGTGGTCGAGGATTACCGCAGCCGAGGGCTGACGCTCCGGTCACACCCCGTCAGCTTCCTACGAGCTGATCTCAGTGGAATGGGCTACATTCCCGCATCTAATCTCGCAGTTCTGAAGGACGGGCGCCGCGTGTCAGTCGCCGGACTCGTGCTCGTTCGCCAACGGCCGGGGTCGGCGAACGGCGTGCTGTTCATTACACTCGAGGATGAGACTGAGATCGCGAACCTCATCATCTGGCCGTCGGTGTTCGAACGGCAGCGCCGCCTCATCCTCTCGGCGAGCATGATCGGGTGTCGGGGCAAGCTGCAGCGCGAAGGAGAGGTGATCCACGTGATAGCCGAGCACCTGACTGACCTCTCGCAGCTGCTACGCGGGGTCGGAGCGCGCGAGGAAGCCTTCCCGCTTCCGCATGGCCGAGGAGACGAGGCGAAGAACGGCGGCGGTCCGGACCAGCGTCAGGCTCTCGGCCAAAAGCCCCGAGACATCTACATCCCGGACCTGCGGATCGACGCCGCGATCAAGGTTAAGACGAGAGACTTCCGATGAGGCCCGTGTGGGGGCCAGAGCCCGATCGCACGGCGGGCCTGCTCAGAAGATGACCATTGTCAACTTCCCAAGGGCACGTTCTGTGTTCGTAAGGCAAGCCCTTCGCCCTCCTGAACGGACATTTGCGGAAGGCGCACATCCGATCGCCGGCGCGCGCCGTGGGACATGTTGTGGCGAGCTCGCGAAACTCTCCGCCTTCGTTGTCGTAGGGATTGCCGCTCGGGGCGCACTCCTACCCCAGGGTTACTTTTTTACCCTCGGGGGCAAGTTTCGTTAGCAGTTGGAGCGACCTGATTCCCCCCTAGCACCCATGTGCCCGTGTACGCCTCCGCCGTGCTATAAACAGGGCGCGACTGGCGCATCGGAGCCAGTGTGATGACCCGCGGCCGGGCATTAGGTTCATCGGGAGGCGGGCGTGGAACAATCGACCGCGACCCTCGAGGCAAGGGTTGGACAGCTCACGCGCGAATTGGGCGAGGCGCGAGCTGAAAACGTTCGGCTTGTCTCGGCGCTGCAGGCGCGGACCGGCGAGCTGAGCGAATCTCTGGAACAGCAGACCGCCACCTCCGAGGTGCTAAAGGTCATTAGCCGTTCGTCCTTTGATCTGAAAAGCGTTTTTGCGATCCTCGTAAAGTCGGCGGCGCAACTCTGCGAGGCTGAGCGGGCAACCATCTGGCGGCGAGAGGGGGCATCGTTTCACCTAACGGCAAGTACCGGCTCCATCGAGCCCGAACACGAGGCCTATCTACAGCAGCTTGCAATGGAGCCGGCCCGCGGCAGTTTAGTAGGTCGAACGCTGCTGGACAGGCGAGTGGTCCACATCCACGATATCCAAGCCGATCCGGAATACACGTTAACTATCGCCAGATCCCTAGGTCGCAATCGCACGATGCTCGGAATTCCGCTTATGCGGGATGGAGTTCCGATTGGGGTTCTCGCTCTGACGCGCTCCGTTGTGCGACCGTTTACCGAACAGCAAATCCAGCTCGTCGAAACCTTCGCGGATCAGGCGGTGATCGCGATTGAGAACACACGGTTACTCAACGAGCTTCGCGAGTCCCTTCAGCAACAAACCGCAACGGCCGACGTGCTCAAGGTCATCAGCCGCTCGACTTTTGAGCTCCAACCGGTGCTCGATACTCTCGTCGAATCGGCTGCCCGCCTTTGCCAGGCGGAGACTGCCTTCATCTTCCTGCGGGACGGCGAGGTCTACCGTCTGGCCGCGAACTACGGCTTCTCCCGCGCTTTCGAGGAGTTCGTCGGAGCGCACCCGATTTCTCCCGGGCGGGGCACCCTGGCCGGCCGCGTCGCGCTGGAGGCGGTAAGCGTTCATATCCCCGATGCCTTAGCCGACCCCGAATACACGTGGCGTGAGGCTCTAGAGCGCGGAGGAATGCGCTCCATGCTCGGTGTTCCGCTTCTCAGGGAGGGCATACCGATCGGCGTTCTTCAGGTAACGCGCGGCAGCGTGAGGGCCTTTACTGACAAGCACATTGACCTCGTCAGGACGTTCGCCGACCAGGCCGTAATTGCGATGGAGAACGTGCGGCTGTTCGATGAGGTGCAGGCGCGCACGCGGGAGCTGCAGGAGTCGCTCGAGTACCAAACTGCCACGAGCGACGTGCTCAACGTCATCAGTCGGTCGCCCTCTGAAATTCGGCCAGTGCTCGACGCGATTGTCGAAACCGCCGGCCGGCTTTGCGAAGCGTATGACGTCTCGATTCGGTTGCGGGAAGGGGATTTGCTCAGGGCCGCCGCTCACCGCGGTCCCATTGCGATCGACTCTGGAGGAATCCCGATCGGCCGTGGATGGGCGATGGCCCGCGCAGTGGTCGACCGCAAGCCGGTGCATGTGCACGATCTCTGGGCTGCTGCCGACGAGTTCCCCGATGGGCAGGAGATGGCGCGAAGGCTCGGCGCGCGAACGATGCTCGCCACGCCCTTGATGCGTGAAAATGAGGCGATCGGGGAAATCGCAGTACGCCGCGCGGAGGTGCGGCCCTTCTCGGAGAAGCAGATTGCGCTGCTTCAGACCTTCGCAGACCAAGCCGTGATCGCGATTGAGAACGTGCGGCTCTTCGAGGAGGTGCAGGCGCGCACGCGGGAGCTGCAGGAGTCGCTCGAATATCAGACCGCGACTTCCGACGTTCTCAATGTCATCAGCCGGTCCCCGTCGGACGTCCAACCCGTGCTGGAAGCGATAGCCCGGACGGCGCAGCGCCTGTGCCAGTCCGAACACGTCTTCATCATGACCCGGAAAGGCGAGCGTTTCCACTTGTCGGCTAACCGCGGGGCCTCAACCGATCAAGTTAGGTTCCTCACGGAAAATCCGTTTGAGATCACGCGTGGGTCGATCACCGGACGGGTTGCGCTCGAAGGTCATACAATTCAGGTGGCCGATGTCCTGGCCGATCCGGAGTACACCAAGAGTGTTCATGGACACCGGGGCTTCCGCACAACGCTTGGCATCCCGCTCTTGCGCGCGGGCTTGGTCATGGGCGTCATCGTCCTAACCAGAAGCGAGGTCAGGCCGTTCACCGAGAAACAGATCGAGCTCGTCGAA
>JAREAF010000483.1 GCA_029240475.1 Rhodospirillales bacterium
GCGGCAGCCACCCTCTTCTTCGCGGCATTCCCGACCAATGCGCTGACCGGCCAGTCGCTTATCGTCAGCCACGGGTGGTTCATGGAGTGACCGCCGAATGGTAGCGTGTGTACGCCGAGGTAGATGCACTCAGCTGCCTACAAGGCCCCCACAAATTTGATTTTGCGCGCCCTGGTGCGGCTCGCGCCATCGCCTGCTCCTTGCGGGTCAGAGCCACAGCCCGCGCCACCGCCTTCTGTTGGGGCGACGGACCCGGATCGCACCTCTATAGTCGAAACCGTGACCCGCCCCGGTGCGCTATCGGGAATGCGAGTACGCTGTTCCTGTTGACGTCCATCCAGCTAACTAAAGGGAGGTTTCGCATGTCGGAGGCGATCTCACGCAGAAAGCTTTTCGGGTTCTTGGGCGTCGCGGTGCTTGCTCTTGCTGTGCCCGCTGTCATTTCAGACGAAGCCGAGGCGCAGACCGTCGGCATGGAGCGTCGGCATAGACGTCGAGTAGGGCGACGCCTAGGTCGGCGAGTGCGACGTATGGGCCGTCGCGGTGCGCGCGCGACCCGGCGTGCTGTCCGGCGCGGGGGTATCTAACGGTCTTAGCAGCTTATGGGGCGGCTGACGCCGCCCCATCTTGAACCTACGAGCTTCAGGTCAGCCGCACTCCTTTGTTCACGCTGCCCGGGAAATGGCGGCTTGGGTGCGTGTGGCGGTGGCCTATGGCTCGGTGCGGAGCCGTAGCCTGTCACTGTCAAGCGATGCTCCAGCGTGATGAGCTATGACCGATACGGCCGTAACCGGTGTTCGCCGGGCTGACGAAATCAAGCAGCCCCGCCGGGCTTCAGGCGGGCCGGCCTCATGAGCGCGCTGAAAGCCGCACCTGGAGAGAATCGGAAGAGCTCATGCCGTGGCCGCTCAGCAAAAGGGCCCCCCGCTCCGCGAGAAGATGATCGATGTAGTTGATGGCGAGAGAGAGCACGGCCGTTCGGTGCTCGTCGAATTCGCCCCGCGCAGCGCTCTCGGCGAGCCGCTCGACTGCGCCGTCGACGTCTGCGCGGATGGCATCCAGCTCGGCAATCGTCTGAGCCTCCTTGATCGAGGAGATCACCTCCCGTATCCGCGCGAGCAGAGCCGTCTGATCCTGGTGATCTCGGAATCCCAAGAAGCGCAGCACGACCAAAAACCCCGAGCCGAGGGCGCCGAGCAGCATGGGCCCGTAGAACAGCCAATCCCCGTGCCGCTCCATCAAGCTCGTCTCTTCACCGCTGTAATAGACCTTCGCGCCGGGATGGAGCGGATAGACCGCATCCTTTTCGGTGCTCGCCGCCTTGATCAGGTTTGCGATCGGCGCTTCCCCGGAAATGGCCTGGCGCTCCTGGAACAGCGTCCGGGTCAGGGCCGTGATCGCGTCTGCCGAAACGTTGCGGTTCGCGACGAGGTAGGTCGCGACGGTGATTGTCGTCACGCTCTCCTCCGGCAGGGATGGTGAGCCGCCGAACTGTCCGGCTTCGATCTCGCCTGACTCATACGCGGGATTTGCGGCGGCAAGGGCTTCAGGTTCATCCAGGGAGACGAATGCGAGCTTCCGGCGGCTGGCGCTGCGCACCAAGGCCCAGCTTTCGCCGAGCTTGACGCCGCGCGTGGTCGGAACGACGAAAAGCAACGCGTCCACGGCTCGGGTGCGGATCGCCGTCGATACTTCCAAAGGAACCGGGGCGAGCGTTTTGTTTTCGCCGGGCGCTTGGTAGTGTTGCCGCAGCGTCCGCAGGAGCGAGTCGTTCGCGCCCGGCGGGCCAACCACGCCGATCGTTTTTCCTTTGAGGTCTCCGAAGCTTTCGATGCCTGTCTTTTCGGCAGCGACGATGACGACGGGATCGGTGTGAAGCAGCGCGACAGCTTGAGCCTGCTCCGAACCATTCCCGTCGCTGCGCACCACGGCGAGCTGCGCCTCACCCTTCTTGAGGCGCTCGAACGCATCGGCGGGGCCGGAGGTCGGCACGATCGACAGCCGGACCGGCGAGCCGCCGGCGACGAACTTGCGGGCAAATGCTGAGATCAGGGCAGCATCGTCGAAGTCAGCCGGCCCGACCGCTACCGTCAGGACGGTGGGTCGCGAAAGGCGATGCCAGGCAGCCGCTCCAAGGGCGATTGCGACGCACGCGCAGCACACCACGAGCGCCCAGCGTAGTATCCTGCTCAATGATCAGGTCTCCCTGCACAGGCTAGCTCACCGCCGGCCCATTTGTCTGCGCTTGATCGCGCAGGACTCGATCAAGGTCAAATATCGGGCCACCCCTGGCGCACCGGGGCTGGCTAGGCTAAGCTGACGAACGCAGCATGGAGGTTTTTTATCAAGCTGGCGCTTGGTCCAGGCGCTGCGTAGCGCTTGGAGATTCGTTTTGCCCTCCTCAACTAGAGCCGTGGCATGAGTGCCCAGCTTCACTCGGCCGCCCCTCATCACCTGCCGGCGTTCATCACCGCGCCGGGCGAGACAGATATCCTTTTGGTTGTGACGGCGGTCATGCTGATCGTGATCCTGCTGATATTCGGCAACCTGTTCCTGAAGCTGCACACGCTCCCTGAGCGCTTGGCGCACAAGGGTCACAAGCTTCAGTTCGAGATTGTCGCCGTGCTGGGGCTCCTCGCGCTCTTTACCCACATCCATGCCTTCTGGGTGGCCGGCCTGTTGCTCGCGCTGGTCGATCTTCCGGATTTCGGCACGCCGCTCGGACGAATGGCAAGCTCCCTCGAGAGGATCGCTGACGGCGCGGCGGCCGATCCCACCGCTGGCACCGTCAAGCCCCAGCCCTCTTTAGATCGAGGTGCGGCCGATTTCCGGGGCACCGTGATCCCCCATGATCTGCCGGCAGGTGGCGCCGCAGAGGCGCCCGTGAAGAGAAGGGTCCGGTCCAGCCCGAACCAGGAACTGATCGATGCTTGAGCTGCTTCTCTGCTCGCTCCTGACGATTCTTCCGGACTATCTCTTCCGCCGCTATATCCAGGGCAAGCGGTTCGGTAGGGAAATCACGTTCTACTCGGTCTGGTATGAGCTGAGATGGGGGATCACCTCTTGCCTGATGCTGACCATCGGCCTGGTCACTGTGGTGTTCTACTATCATCCGGCGACGAAAACCGCGACCTTGTTCTTCCGAACCGTCCCGATCGTTCCGGAAACAATCGGGCGCGTCGCCGAGATCAATGTCGGCTTGAGCGACGACGTCGCCCAGGGACAGCCGCTCTTCAGGTTGGACAACTCGAAACAGCGCGCGGCTGTTGAGACGGTGCGCCGAAAGATCGCGGAAGTCGATGCCGGACTGGTGGTCG
>JAREAF010000484.1 GCA_029240475.1 Rhodospirillales bacterium
GAGTTCTTCCTCAACATCCCCTCCTTCATCCTCGCCGTGGTGCTCGTCGCGATCTTCTCGCACTCCGTCGTCAGCATCACGGCCGCCATCGCCACCGTATCCTGGCCCTCGGACGCGCGGCTGACGTGCGGCGAGTTTATCGCGCAGCGGGAGCGCGAATACGTCCAGGCAGCCCGGGCGCTCGGCATGCGAAACTGGGAGATCATCCTCGTTCAGATCCTGCCCAATGCGCTGCCGCCGGTCATCGTCGTCTCGACGCTGACGGTCGCGACCGCGATCCTGACTGAATCGGGCCTGTCCTTTCTCGGTCTCGGCGACCCGAACCTTGTCTCCTGGGGCTACATGATCGGCGTTGCGAGAACCGCGCTGCGGGTCGCCTGGTGGATGGCCGCGATCCCCGGCCTGATGATCGTCATCACCGTCATCGCCATCAACCTCGCGGGCGAAGGGTTGAACGACGCCCTCAATCCGAAGCTGAGGGCGCGATGAGCGCGTTGCTGAGCGTCCGCGATCTCTCGGTCGAGTTTCCGACGCGGCAAGGCCCCGTCCGCGCGGTGCAGGCTCTGTCCTTCCACATCGCCCGTGGCGACACGCTCGCCCTCGTCGGCGAATCCGGCTCGGGCAAGAGCACGGTGGCGCTCGCGCTTCTGCGCCTCATCGCAAGCCCGGGCCGGATCGTGAGCGGCGAAATCCTCTTCGACGGCCGCGACCTGACCGCCCTCTCGGAGGAGGCGATCCGGGAAGTCCGAGGCCGGGACATCGCGATGATCTTCCAGGACCCAATGATGGCGCTGAACCCGGTGCACACGATCGGCACTCAGATCGCCGAGGCCGTGCGCCTTCACCTCGGCGGCACGAAGGCTGAAGGCATCGAGCGCGCCGTGGAACTCCTGCGGCTCGTGCGCGTGCCGGCCCCCGAACGGCGCGTCCGTGAGTATCCGCACAACCTCTCGGGCGGCATGCGCCAGCGCGCCATGATCGCCATGGCGCTCGCCTGCAACCCGAAGCTCCTCGTCGCCGACGAGCCGACGACGGCGCTCGACGTGACGATCCAGGCCCAGGTGCTTGAGCTCATCCGCGAGCTCAAGGAGCGCCTGCACATGGCCATGCTGCTGATCACGCACGATCTCGGGGTCGTGGCCGAGTCGGCCGAACGCGTAGTCGTCATGTATGCCGGCCGAAAGGTGGAGGAGGGCGCGGTCCGCGAGATGTTCCGCAAGCCGCATCATCCCTACACGGAAGGCCTAATCAAGGTGTCGCGCTGGGAGAGCTCGGGAGGCGGCGAGATGCCGGAGATCCCGGGCACGGTGCCATCGCCCGTGGAGCTTCCGCCCGGATGCAGCTTCGCGCCTCGCTGCGCCTACGCTATGCCGGCGTGCAGCCGGGAACAGCCGCCGCTGTTCGATCTCGCCGACGGTCGATCGTCGGCCTGCTTCCTCGCTAAGGCGGATCGCCCGTGAGCGCCCCCGTCCTCCGCGTCGACGAGCTCGTCAAGCACTATCCGGTTCCCAGCGGGCCCTTCGGGGAGCGCTCGGTCGTGCACGCGCTCGATGGCGTATCGCTGAGCCTCGGCGAGAAAGAGACCTTCGCGGTCGTCGGCGAGTCCGGCTGCGGAAAGACAACGCTTGCGCGCTGCCTGGTCCGCCTCGTCGAGCCGACGAGCGGGTCGATCCGGCTGGCCGGCCGCAACGTCACCCGGCCAAGCCGGACCGAACGGCGCGAGATCCCGCGCCTCATCCAGATCGTCTTCCAGGATCCCTATGCTAGCCTCAATCCGCGGCGGACTATCGCCCAGAGCGTCGCCGACCCGCTGCGCCTGCACGCGAGAGGCTCCCGCGCGGAGCGGCAGGACAAGGTCGCGGACCTGCTCCATTCGGTGGGGCTTCGCCCCGAGCTGATGCCTCGCTATCCGCACGAGCTCTCCGGTGGGCAGCGTCAGCGGGTCGCCATCGCCCGCGCGCTCGCCGTAGGACCGCGAGTCATCGTGTGCGACGAGCCCGTCTCCGCCCTCGACGTCTCCGTCCAAGCGCAGGTCATCAATCTTCTAAAGCGCCTCCAGCTCGAGCATGGCCTCTCGTATCTGTTCATCACGCATGATCTGCGGCTCGTGCAAAACATCGCCGATGCGGTGGCGGTGATGTATCTCGGCGAGATCGTCGAACTCGCGCCGATGCGAAGCTTCAGGGCGCGCATTAAGCATCCGTATTCGCAGGCGCTCTTTTCGGCGACGCCTCGGGCCGACCCCGAACGCGCCTCGGACCGGCGCCGCATCGTGCTGTCGGGAGACGTGCCGAGCCCGATCGCTCCCCCGCGCGGCTGCCGCTTCCACACGCGCTGCCCTTACAGGCAGGAGATCTGCGAGACCGCGGCGCCGGAGCTTCGCGTGGTCGCGGATCGTCTGGTGCGCTGCCATTTCGCGGATGACCCCGAGTTTCCGCCCGAGCCCACAACGGCGCCGGAGCAGCATTGATGGCCGGCGTAGTCACAGCAAGCAGCCAGGCCGCGGCCGATGCGGGCGCGGCCGTAGTGCGGGGCGGCGGGAACGCCGTCGACGCGATCGTCGCCGCGGCGCTCGTCTCCTGCGTCGCCGACCCCTGCAACACAGGGCTCGGCGGCTACGGCGGGTACATGCTCGTGCAGCCGAGGAGCGGGGCCGCGCTCTGCGTGCAGTTCCCCGTCTGCCCGCCCTCCACCATGTCAACCCAGGCGCTCCAGCGCGCCTACCCCGACGAAGGGCCGGCCTGCTCGACCGTGCCGAACGTTGTCGCGGGGCTCGCACGAGCGCTGGCGACGTTCGGGACGCTTTCTTGGGAGCAGGTCAGTGCCCCGGCCTTCCGGCTCGCCGGCGAGGGCGTCGCCGCAAATTCCACCACCCGGCGGGCCTTCTCGCTCCATCGGAGCCGCGCCTTCATTGACGAGTGCTTCGAGTTCACTGAGGCGCGCGACGGGGGGCTGGTCTTTCGGCAGCCGCGGCTCGCCCGAACCTTGGAGCGCCTCGCCGAGAACGGGCCCGGATGGTTCTATTCCGGCCCCCTCGGGGCCGCCGCGCATGCCGCCTGGCAGCGGGCCGGCGTCGACGTGCCCTTGGAGGACTGGCTTGACGCCCAGCAGACCGCCGAAGTGGTCGAGGCTCCGGCGCTCCTCGTCGATAGGGTGCACATAAAGGCGGCGCCGCTTGGGCTGAGCGGCTCGGCCTGCATGTTCGCTGTGGCGACCGCCGCGGCGCGTCTCGCCAGACGGGACTCGCTCTCGACGCCGGAGAGCCTTGCGGAACTCGCCTCGGCGATCTCCGGCATATGGCAGCATCGTTTTGC
>JAREAF010000485.1 GCA_029240475.1 Rhodospirillales bacterium
GGGGCGGGTCATATAGTTATAGTGCAATTCTAATAACAATCACCGACCTTAGCAATAACTGATTACTACTGAAGGTTAGTTTTCTTCTGCCGGCCCCCTGAGCCGCCGCAGCACCGGCCGGAGCGCAGGGCCCAGATCCTCCGCGATCAGGCCCGGACCGGCCTCCGCCGCCGCGGCCCCATGCAGCCACGCGGCCGCGGCTGCGGCCTCGAACGGCGGCATTCCCTGCGCCCGCAGGCCGAGGATCAGGCCGGCCAACACATCGCCCGTCCCCCCGGTGGCGAGATCGGGCGGGGCGTTCGAATTGAGGATCGCGCGCCCGTCGGGGGCCGCGACGACGGTATCTGCGCCCTTCAGGAGCAGGACGCATCCCGCCATGGCCGCCGCGCCGCGCGCCCGCTGCAGCTTGCTTCCCGCCCCGCCGAAAAGACGCCCGAACTCGCCTTCGTGCGGCGTCAGCACCTCCATTCCCGTCAAGGCCGACAGGAGGGCTGTGGGGCGGTCGGCAAAGACGGTCAGCGCGTCGGCATCGAGCACCAAGGCCCTGCCGGCGGCGAGCGCCGACAGCACCCATTGAATCGTCCGCTCCTCCAGGCCGGCGCCGGGCCCGATCAGCATGGCGGTGACGCGCGCGTCCCGAAGGACCTGAGGCGGCAGCCCTCCGTCCGGCGCCAAGGACTGAACCAAATGGCCGGGGGCTGCCATCGCGTAGATCGGGACCGCCTCGGGCGCTGCCAGGATGGTGAGGAGGCCGGCGCCGATCCGCCGCGCCGCCTCCGCCGCCAGGCGCGCGGCGCCCGTCATGCGCGTCCCGCCGCAGACCACCGCGTGGCCGCGCCGGTATTTGTGATCCTCCAGCCGCGGCTTGGGAAACCGATGCAGCCATAGGGCCGGATCGTTCTCGAAACAGTCGGGACGGATCTCGTCCAGCACCGTCTCCGGAATCCCGATATCCGCGACCAGGGTCCGACCGCAATGCATGCGACCGGGCAGGAGCAGGTGTCCGGGCTTCTTGCGAAAGAAGGTCACCGTGAGCTGGGCCATCGGCGCGTTGCCCAGGATGGCGCCGGACTCGCCGCTGACCCCGCTCGGCAGATCGACCGCAACGCAGTCGAGCTGCCGCTCGCGGAGCGCGGCCACCGCGGCGAGGGCCGCGCCCTCGAGCGGTCGGGCCAGGCCGGCGCCGAACAGGGCGTCAATCACGAGGGCCGGGCCATCCAGCGCCTCGGGGCGAAGCGGCTCGACCGCTCCCTCCCATAGCGCCGCGTGATGCGCGGCATCGCCCCGCAACGCGCTCCGATCGCCCAGCAACGCCACACGCACCGGCCACCCGGCGGCGGCGAGGTGACGCGCCGCGACGAAACCGTCGCCCCCATTATTGCCGGGCCCGCACAGCACGCTCACGGGACGGCGGCTCCAGCGGGCGGCGCACGCCCCGGCAACGGCACGCCCGGCCGCCTCCATCAGCTCATGGCCGGAGGCGCCCCCCGCGACGGCGGCGGCGTCGGCCCGAGCCATTTGTGCCGGCGTCAAGAGAGCCTGGGAGCGCTCTCCCGGGGTCATCGGCCGCGGGCGGCCTCGAGAGGCTCGGCAAGATCCTTCAGCTGCCTGGCGGCGCCGTCGCGCAGGAAAGCGGCGTCGCTGCCCGGCAGCACCAGCGCGTAGCCGGCCTCGATCAGCTGCCGCGCGGAGCGGCCCGGCGTCGGGATCCCCCCGATCGGCATGCCCGCCTGGTGGCAAGTCTGTTCGATCCGCTCGATGCTCCCTCGCACCGCGGGATGATCCGGCTCCCCCGGATGGCCGAGCCCGGCCGAGAAATCGTAAGGGCCGACGAACAGCAGACCGACCCCGGGGACGCGGGCGATCTCCTCGACCGCATCGGCGCCGCGCGCGCTTTCGATCTGGCACATGAGCAGCATCCGCTGTGCCGCCTGGGCCATGTAGGAGGCGTTGCGCCCGAACCCGCTGGCCCGGATCACGCCGGGCGCGGCCCCGCGGCTCCCGGCGGGCGGATAATAAGCGGACCTGGCCGCCCGCTCGGCATCGGCCGCGCTCTCCACCTGCGGGACCATGATTCCATCGACCCCGATATCGGCCGCGCGCTTGATCTCGGCCGCATCGTTCGCAGGCACGCGCAGCAGCACCGCGCATCCCGCAGTGCGCGCCGCATAAAGCATGGCGAGCGCGGTCATCATGTCCGCGGGGCTATGCTCGCGGTCGATCAGCACGCAGTCATAGCCGCTGGAGGCGATCAGCTCCGCCACGATTGGACTGGCCGTGTTGAGCCAGCAGCCGATCTGCGGAGGGTGTGACCTGCAGCGCTGCTTGAAGGTCGGCGGACCGGCGCTCATGGGCCGCCCACCACCTTGCACCAGGCCTCGGGGTCGCGTTCTTGCAGCAGGCGGCAGATTTCCTTCCCTTGGTCGCGGTCGGGCACCGGCCCGGCGAGCAGGCGGTAGAACTTCCGCTGGTCGCGTTCGACCTCGGCCACCTGCATCCCCATGGACTGGAAGAGGTCGGCGAAGCTCTCCTGCATCTGCGTCCATTGCCGCTCCGCCCGTTCCGGCGTCGGCAAGGACCCGAGCCACAGATGGATCCCGGCCGGCTCCGCATTAGGCTTGGCCGGAGCGACGTCTTGTTCGGGGGCCGGGCTCACGGCAGCCGTGGTCGTCGTGGTGGTTTCCGCCGCGGCCGGCTCGGCCTCGGCGGCGGGCGGCTCTGCCGCCGACGTGGCCGGCGCCGGTTCGGGAGCGGGCGCGGCCGGTTCGGTCACGGCCGCTTCCTCGACCGGAGGCGTGGGCTCCGGCTCGGGCGCGGTTGCCGCCTGGGTGGAGGTTGCCGCGAGCTCCTGATCGAGCTTCGCCAGCATCTCGCGGGCATCGGGATAACCGCGCGCCGCCGCCAGCTCGAACCACCGCCGGGCTTCCTTCAGGTCCGGCTCGACGCCAAAGCCCAGGTAATAGACCTGCCCCAACGCAAACTGCGCGTCGGGCAGCTTCTTGGCCGCGGCGGATTGGAACAGCTCTCGCGCCCGGGGCAGGTCCTTCTCCACACCCTGCCCATTGGCATAGGCGAGGCCCAGATTGAATTCAGCCAAGGGGTAGCCCTGACGCGCCGCCGCGGTCCAAAGCTCGATGGCGCGCGCCTGGTCAGGCTCGACGCCCCGCCCTTTCGAGAAGAGCATGCCCAAATTGTTCTGGGACGCCGGAAGGCCCTTCGCCGCGGCGCGCTCGTACCATTGTCTCGCCTCGACCGGATCGGCGGTCACGCCGCGGCCGCTGTCGTACATCACGGCGACATTGTGCTGCGCCCG
>JAREAF010000486.1 GCA_029240475.1 Rhodospirillales bacterium
TCCGCGAGCCGGTCCTCGAGCGCCCGGAAGCTCGGGCAGTCGCGCCGGCACTGGCCGATGTCGAACGGCGACTGGCCGAAGTTGCGCTGGCGCGGATCGGCCTGGCGCAGGTCGGGGATGTGGTTGACGAAGCACTGCTCGGAGCACGAGCCGATGTTGAAGTAGACCCGCTGGACCGCGCCCTCGAAGCCGATCGTGTCCTCGCCGCCCTTGAGGATGTGGGGCACCATCTCGGTCCGGGTCAGGCGCTCCCAGCACTTGCCGGGCTTGTCGGGCTCGCACCAGCAGGTCGCCGCCTCGGCGCCGGCGGGGCAGCTGCTCGCCTGGTGCCAGCGGGTCACGACGTGCTCGTGCAGCGGCCGCTTGCCGAAGTTCACGATCGCGTTCATCGTGCCGGGGTTGGTCACGCCGTCGTTGGGCAGCGCCGAGGTGTCGACCACGCCCGGCCGGGCGCGCGCGATCATCTGCCATTCGATGCTGCTGGGCGGCATGCCCGAGCCCAGCATCTCGGAGATCCGCAGGTACTGGTTGCCGACCGTGCCGCTGATGCTGTCCCACGCCGGATGCTCGGGATCGGCCGGGGGCCGCAGCGGGTCGAAGGCGATGTGGCAGCCGCCGCAGGCCATGCCGACCAGGAACGGCGGCTCGATCGAGCCGTCCATCAGGCGGTTGTTGCGGGTGTCGGGATCGCCCGAGCTCTTCTCGTAGGGCAGGATGCTCTGGCGGTAGCCCTCCCAGGTCGCGAGCGAGCCGTTGAGCTCTTGCCAGCGCGCGCGATCGAAGCGCGGGTTGGGGAACTTGCGGAAGCCGAGCGCCCCGGTCGAGGTGCCGAAGGCGAGATCGCAGGCGCTCTGCCGCTGGTCCACCGCACCATGCGGGTCGTCCGGGCGCAGCGGCGCGTCCTCGAAGTCGCAGGCCGGGTCGCGGTAGCCGGTCCTGCCGACATGGGCGAGCAGGTCGGCATCGCCCGGGCACCAGTCGAAGCCGTAGGTCTCTTCCAGGCTTTGCGCGGGACAGTCCGGGCTGCCGGGCACGCAGCAGTCGGGGTCGTTGATCAGGCCCCAGGTCCGAAAGCGCCGCTCACGGCCCTCGGCCGCCAGGATGCGGTACCAGTCGATCGCGGCGCCGAGCTTCTGCGGGAAGACGTAGGCGTGGAAGCGGGCGTTGCCGGCGGTCGCGAAGAACCAGATCTCGCGCCCGGCGCGCTCGCTGTCGGTGAGCCCGACCTCGCCGGCCGCGAACCCTTCGCTGAGCGAGCTCTGCGCAGGCACCGGCGCAGGTCCCGCCAGCGACGCGAGAAGCAGAGTGCAGAGAAGGCCCGCCTTCGACGGCAATCTCATCAGGCCCTCTCCCAATCCGAGCGGGACGCGGCAAATAAAATTGTAAGCAGATGTCACTCGGCCGTCAATTACGATCCCGAGTTGCAAACGACGACGTTGCCGGCGGTGCGCCTTTACGCCGCGAGGCGGCGCGCGTAAGCCACGGCGAGCATGGACCGCGGGAGCGCCGGGCGATGGCCGAGTTCACCCTGATCATCGGCAACAAGAACTACTCGTCCTGGTCGCTGCGCGGCTGGCTCGCCGCGCGCCTCGCCGGCATCGACTTCGACGAGCAGCTGGTGCGGCTGTCCGAGCCCGGCTCGCGCGACGCGCTGCTCGCGCATTCGCCCGCCGGCAAGGTGCCGGTCCTCGAGCACGGCGGGCGGGTGGTCTGGGATTCGCTCGCGATCGTCGAGTACCTGGCCGAGCGGCGCCCGGCCGCGGGCCTGTGGCCGGACCCGGCCGATGCCCGCGCGCTCGCCCGCTCGATCGCGGCCGAGATGCACAGCGGCTTCGGCGCGCTGCGCCGCCACATGCCGATGAACCTGCGCAAGAGCCTGCCCGGGAAGGGCAGGGGGCCCGGCGTCGAGGCCGATATCCTGCGCATCGGCGCGATCTGGCGGGACTGCCGGCAGCGCTTCGGGAAGCGCGGACCGTTCCTGTTCGGCAGCGCGAGCGCGGCGGACGCGATGTACGCGCCGGTCGCGACCCGCTTTCGCACCTATGGCGTCGAGCTCGATCCGGTCGCCGCGGACTACGTCGCGACGGTCTTTGCGTGGCCGGCCTTTCGCGAGTGGCAGACAGCCGCGCTCGAGGAGCCCTGGATCATCCCGGAGGACGAGGTCGACTGAGTGCGCGGGGAGGCCATGCCAGGAGCCCCCGTGGAGGCGCGAACCGCAGCTCTGGGGTCGCGGTGAAGCTGATCGGGAGCCGAACAGCCGCCGGCGTGGCGTTAACACGTGCTTAACGCCACCATGAGCGGGCCCGCCGCGCTCAGACACCACCCGGCAGCGGTGCAGCGCTTGTGCAGCAGCATCAGAATTGACCCTCGGTGGCAGCCGGGCCCATGGTGGCACCGCCTCGCCCCCGTGGCGGGGCGGGACAGCGGCAAAAGCGCCGTTCCCCTTTGCCTCACCTGCTTTCCTATACGGCGAATCAGAGTGTGAAATGGAACTCCAGTATACACTTTCCCGGGTAAGTAGCATCGACACGGTGCCTGATAGTTTTTCAGTATGCAGGTGGGGTCCAATAAATATAGTATCAAATCCTATATATCGCATGCGCTTCTTGGTACCGATACAGGCGAGCGGGAGCTTATAGTAAGGCACCAGCATGCTGCCTGCGACTCTTATGTCATAAGACCTTAAACCATCATATAGCGCACTCTTGAAGTTCGCTCGCGGGTCTGGAACAAGTCGCCACTCTCGTTGTTCGGCAAATGAGGAACTTTTGAAGCTCGGTGCGATGGTTCTGTAATGCAGAATGAAAAACTCTACACAAGCATCGATATTAGAATTGATGGAGAACATGTTGCTAGTCTCCTCGATCAGTTCTTTGAGCAATTCTTGCTTCCTTGCCTCAGAATAAATGCACTTCATCAAGCGAAATCCGTGTGCCTCGGCTATCCGCCGAAGATCGTCGAAGACAAATCCAATAGATACTCCTCCATCTGGACAATATGAGCGCCATTGGCTTAGTAGATCATGCTCCTCTGAAAGAGATCCGATGAATACTCCCCACTCGCTGAAGTTTTCAGCACGCTCCAAAAGTTGGTCAAGGAGCTGTTTAGGCGATCTTCCGTTTTTGATCATAGGATACATAACTGAGCGCAGCTCATCGAGCGCATCTTGCAACTCGGCGATGTCATTCAGATGGTGAATGTCGGTAAGCCAAAATTCTCTTGGCTTCGTAATGCCAACCAGTCCGGCAATGTCCGTATAATGATAGAGCCGCGGGTCGCGGTAGCTGTCAGGCAGCCCGCCG
>JAREAF010000055.1 GCA_029240475.1 Rhodospirillales bacterium
CGCCCAGGGACTTGCGCAACGCATTGAGCTTGCGAAGCTGACCTTTCGTAAGCTTCGCTTCATTGACACCGTTCTTCGCTCTTCTTGCCATCTCAACCTGCTCCAAAGATGAAAGCGGCAAATTCGTGACCTAGAAATCACCAGGCTGCAACTACAAAATGGTGGAATCGCTAATTTGTCCCCTGCACCTCAACCTTTGTGCGGAGAACAAAAAGGCATTATCCAGTCTCAGTGGGGCAATCAGGCTGCCGGAAACAAAGCGTCAACCACTGACCTTCCATCGCTGCATGGACCGCAATGTGCAGCCGAAAGCTTCGATGTTGGATGAGGTGCGATCCTCAGCCAGCGCCGCTCAAGCGAAAATAGAGCTTAGAAATAGGACAGCAGCAGATAGGCGGCGAGAAGAACGGTGGTCCAAAAAACCATGCTGCTGGTTTGCGTCATGCGGGCGGGAATGCCGCCCGACCCGTAGTGGGACCCCAGCTTCTCCACAATCCGGCTGGTCTGGGCGGCCGCGGCACCCGCGAACGCCTGCCATATGCGCGCGGCGAAGCGGCCGACGGCACCGGCGGCGGATCGGCCCAGCCGCCGATAGAACCAGTCGAAATCGAGATTGGTCGAGAGCAGCTCCGGCGGATAAATGCCGGTTCGCATGAGTATGGCGAAGGCCAGCGCCGACCAGAACAGCAGCTGCACCTGCGCCGTCACATGATCGGGCGAATAGGGATGGTATTCGGATTGGAAGGGCAGCAGCGCATAGAAAAACTCAGGAAGGGAGCCGATCCCGATGCATAAGGCGGCGGCCAGGCCCATCGCGATCAGCATGTTGAGCGGCGCTTCCCGGCAACGTTTGCCGGAATCGTGGCCGAAAAACGCGAAGTAGGGGATTTTGATCCCGGCGTGGTGAAAGACCCCGGCGCTGGCGAAGAGCAGCACGATCCAGACCCAGAACCGGTCCTGCTCCATGGCGGCCGACATCACCATGGATTTGGTGACGAAGCCGCTGAAGAGGGGAAAGGCCGATATCGATGCCGCGCCGACGATGCAGAAGCCGGTGGTCCAGGGCATGGATTTGTAGAGGCCGCCGAGCTCGGATCCCTTCACGGTGCCGACGCGGAACAGCACCGCCCCCATCGCCATGAACAGGAGCGCCTTGAAGACGATGTCCGCGAAAGCGTGGGCGACCGCCCCGTTCATCGCCAGCTCCGTGCCGATGCCGATGCCGACCACCATGAAGCCGAGCTGGTTGTTGAGGCTGTAGGCCAGCACGCGCCTGAGGTCGTTCTCGATGACCGCATAGAAGATCGGAAATGCGGTCATGACGGCGCCGATCGGCACCAGGAGCTCGGTCCCGGCATAGCCGCGCGCCAGGGCGTAGACCGCAACCTTCGTGGTGAAGGCGGAGAGGAGGACCGTGCCGGTCACCGTCCCCTCCGGATAGGCGTCCTGCAGCCAATTGTGCAGGAGCGGGAAGGCGCATTTGATCCCGAACGCGAAGAAGATCAGCACGCCGCCGGGGCTTTCGAGCCCGATATGGCCGAATGCGAGCGATCCGGTCTCATGGAAGTGCAGCAGCAGCCCGAGCAGCAGCAGAAGCCCGGAGCCGATCTGCACGACCAGGTAGCGCATGCCCGCGCGATAGGCTTGCGGCGTGCGCGAGGCCCAGATCAGGAACACGGAAGCGAGCGAGATCAGCTCCCAGAACAAGAAGAGAGTGAGGAGATCGCCTGCGAAGACGGCGCCGAGCGCGCTGCCGGCATAGACCAGCCCCGCCACATGCTGGACCGTGTCCTTCAGGTGCAGGGCATAGATCGCGCCGAGCAGCGCCGCGACGACGAAGGCGTAGCCGAAGAACCGGCTGAGGCCATCCACGCGCGCGGTGGTGAGCTGCAGCCCGAACAGCTCCAGCTGCCCGAACACGCCGTTGGGCGTGTCCAGCATCAGCGCAAAAGCGAGCACGGGCAGTGCCAGCAGATAGATGGAACGCACCCGGCCCCAGAGCAGCGGGACCGGCAGCGCGCCGAGGATCAGGATCAGGCCCGGCGTCAGCTCAACGCTCATAATAGTCCTCGGTGCGCATCAGCACCCGGCGCAGCTGCTTGGCGACCAGCACCAGCGTCACGCACGCGGCGAATCCGAAAAAGGCATAGAAGCCGAACAGATGCTCGATGGCGAAGGCGCCATGCTTGGGCACGAACAGGTCCAGGAGCAGCAGCAGGGCGCAGAAGGCGTAGAACCCGCGCACCAGGCGGTCGACATTCGCCCGGTCGTCGAGCCAGTAGCGCCGTTCCGTCGGATCGGGACCTTTGGTCATGGCGCGCCGGCCGAGGGCCCGAAGAGGGATTCGAGCATGCGCTCCAGCTCCCCGGCGCCGAAGAAAAGCGCAATGCAGAGCAGGGCGGTCGATGAGAGCGCAACGAGGCAGGAGATCGGCGCCTCGGAGATGCGGCCGGGATCGTGCGGGTCGCCGCGTTCATCGGCCGGCAGGAAGAAGGCGCGCGCGACCACCGGCAAGAGATATCCCACGCTCAGCATCGAGCTGACCATCAGCACGACGGCGGCGAACAGGCTGCCCGCGTCAAGCGCCGCCGTCGCGAGCGCCCATTTGCTCCAGACCCCGCCGAAGGGCGGCAGGCCGATGATGCTGAGCGACCCGATCAGGAAAGCGACCATGGTCACGGGCATGCGGCGGCCGATCCCGGCGAGCTGGCTGACCTCGGTCTTGTGATGGGCGACATAGATGGCGCCGGCGCAGAAGAAGAGCGTGATCTTGCCTGCGGCGTGCGTCGCCAGCTGCAGGCCGCTGCCGATGATGCCGGTCGGCGTGGCGAGCGCGGCCCCGAGCACCAGGTAGGCGAGCTGCCCCACGGTCGAATAAGCCAGCCGCGCCTTGAGATTGTCGCGCGTGAGCGCGATCAGCGAGGCGAGGATCAGGCTGACTGAGGCGGCGTAGATCAGCCATTCCGAGGCGCCGCTCTCGGCGAGCAGGTCGATGCCGAAGATGTAGACCACGATCTTCACGATGCTGAAGACCCCGGCCTTGACCACCGCGACGGCATGCAGGAGCGCGCTCACCGGCGTCGGCGCGACCATCGCCGCCGGCAGCCAGAAATGCATCGGCATCATCGCCGCCTTGCCGATGCCGAACACATAGAGCGCGAGCAGCAGCCCGATGGCCACCGGTCCGGCCCGCCCGGCGAGGACGCCGCCGGGCGTGAACTCGATACTGCCCGCAAAGGCGAAGGTGGCGACGATCGCCGGCAGGAAGAGCAGCATCGAGGTGCCGAGCAGCAGGCCGAGATAGAGCCGTCCCGCCCGCATCGCCTCGCTGTCCCGCTTGTGCGTGACCAGGGGATAGGTGGAGAGCGTAAGAATTTCGTAGAACAGGAACAGCGTGAAGAGGTCCCGCGCGAGCGCCACCCCCATGGTGCTGCCGAGGGCGATGGCGAAGCAGGCGTAGAAGCCTGTCTGCCGCGGTTCGTGATGCGCGCGCATATAGCCTATCGAGTAAATCGAGTTCACGATCCACAGCGAGGATGCGACCAGCGCGAAGATCCCCCCGAGGGGCTCCAGCGCAAACCCTATGGACCAGCCGGCGCCCAAGGACAGCAGCGTCAGGGACGGGCGCGCCCCGCCGGCCATCGCCCCGAGGAGGGTCAGGACGATGAGGAACAGCGCCGCGGCGGTGATCAGCGTCACCGCCTCGCGCGGATTGGGCCTGTTCCGGAACAGCGGGATCGCGAGCGCGCCCAGGAAAGGCGTCGCGACCGCGAGCAGCAGGAGGGTCTCGGGCGCGATCGCCTCGGTCACCGCATGCCCCCGAGCAGGCTCTGGGCCGCCTGGCCCGCGATGCCGGCGGTCAGCGCCGTATCGAGGCCGAAATAGATCGTCGCGGCCGCGAGGATCAGCAGCGGCAGCAGGACCGAGCCGGGCGGATCGGCGGCCTCTGCGAGCCCTTCGGCGGGCTCGCGCATCCAGGCGATCTCGAGGAACCGCCCGACATAGACCAGCGCGATGACCGAGCTGGCCACGATGAGGAAGGCCAGCGGCCACCAGCCCCGCTCGATCGCGCCGAGCACCAGATACCACTTCGAGACGAAACCGGTCGTCCCCGGCGTGCCGATCAGGCCGAGCCCCGCCACCGAGAAGGCCGCCATCGTCCAGGGCATCTTCCGCCCGATTCCGGCCAGCTCCGCGATCCGCACCGTGCGCACGCGCAGGAGCACCGCGCCTGCCGCCAGGAACAGCGCGGCCTTCATCATCCCGTGATTGACGATATGCACCAGCCCCCCGGTCACGCCGGCCTGGTTCTGCAGACCGATGCCGAGCGTGATGTATCCGATCTGGGCCACCGAGGAGTAGGCCAGCATGCGCTTGAGGTTCGGCTCGAACACGGCGGAGATGGAGGCCAGGAACATCGCCGCCACCGAGAGCGCGACGATGAAGGTCGCGACCGGGAGCAGGTCGAGATCGACCGCCGACCCGAAGACGGAAAAATAGAACCGGACGAGCAGGTAGATGGCGACCTTGGTGGCGGAGGCGGAGAGGAACACCGTCACCCAGGAGGGCGCGTAGGTGTAGGCGTTGGGCAACCAGGCATGCAGCGGAAAGAGCGCCAGCTTCAGGCCGACCCCGACGGTGATGAAGCCCAGCGCCGCGATGATCGCCCGCGACTGCGCCTCCCAGGCCGGGCCGATCCGCACCGCGAGGTCGGCCATGTTGAGCGTCCCGGTCACGAGATAGAGCAGGCCCACGCCGATGACGTAGAAGGTCGCGCCGATCGTGCCGACGATCAGATACCGATAAGCCGCGAGCAGGGCGCGGCGGTCCGGCCCGAGCGCGATCAGCACGTAAGTCGACAGGGACGAGATCTCCAGGAAGACGAACGCGTTGAAGGCATCGCCGGTGATGGCAATGCCGAGAAGGCCCGTCAGGCAGAGCAGGAACATGCAGTAGAACCGCGGCTGCCGGTCCGCCTCGATCTCCAGATCGATGGAGCGGCGGGCGGCGGGCATGATGACCGCGCCGATCGCCGAGATCAGCAGCAGCACGAAGGCGTTGAGCAGGTCGACCCGGTACTCGATGCCCCAGGGCGGCTCCCACCCGCCCAGATGGTAGGACACCGGCCCGCCCGTCAGCACCTGCCAAAGCAGCGCCCCGGCGATCACCGGCATCAGCCAGCTGACGACCAGCGCGAGTGCGAAGGCGCTCGCGGAGCGCTTCAGGAATGCCGCGGCGATCGCTCCGAACAGCGGCAGGACCACCTGCAGGATCGGAAGGTGCAGCCAGGCCGCGCTCATGGGGCGCGGTCCTTTTCGATGATCTCCTCCTCCTCGATGCTGCCGAACGCCTCGTTGATGCGCACCACCAGCGCCAGGCCCAGCGCCAGGGTCGCGACGCCGACGACGATGGCGGTGAGGATCAGCACGTGCGGCAGCGGGTTCGAGTAGACCGTGAAGTCGGGATGGAGAATGGGCGCGGTGCCGCCGAGGATTTTTCCGGGCTCGATATAGAGCAGGTACACCGAGGTTTGGAAGATCGCGAGGCCGACCAGCTTCTTGATGAGGTTGCCGCGCGAGGTGACGATGTAGAGCCCCGCCACCATGACGAAGATGGTGATCACGTAATTGTAGTGATCGGCGACCGTTCGGAAGAAATCCATCACCGGCCGCGCTCGACGAAGGCGTAGAAGAGGGACACCATCGTCCCCGAGACGGTGATCAGCACGCCGAACTCGACCAGGAGTATGCCGAGCTCGTGGCCGTGCGCGGGATCGTGCGCGAAGCTGGAATAATCCAGGTAGTTGCGCCCGAACAGGAAGCCGGCGGCCCCGGTGCCCGCATAGATGAGCAGGCCGACCGGGATCATCCGCTCGACCATGGCCTGCGGGGCCACTTGTTTGGCCGCGGCAAGCCCGAAGGTGATGGAGACCAGGATCACCATGCCGGCGGCGATGACGCCCGCCTGGAAACCGCCGCCCGGCCCGTAGTCGCCGTGGAACTGCACATAGAGCGCGAACAGGAGAATGAACGGCAGGATCAGCTTGGTCCCGATCCTGAGAATGAGATCGAGGCTCATTTCAATCAGTCCGCCCGGTCGTTGTGACCGCGCCGGCGGGTGCCGCGGAGCAGCAGCAGGACGCCGATCCCGGCGGTGAAGATCACGGTGGTCTCGCCCAGCGTGTCGTAGCCGCGGTAATCGGCCAGGATGGAGGAGACCAGGTTCGGCACGTTCGTTTCCTCGATCGATCTTTCGATGTAGCGGGGGACCACGTGGCGATGGATCGGGGCGTCGGCGGTCCCGAACGGCGGCAGGACCAGCGTGCCCCAGATCACGGTGACCCCGGCCAGCGCCGAGACGAGCAGCGGAGGCAACCTCGGCTGCGTGGGAAGCACCTCGATGGTCTTCACCAGATGCAGCGCGGCCAGCAGCAGCACGGTGGAGATGCCGGCCCCCACCGAAGCCTCGGTCATCGCCACGTCGACCGCATCGAGCACAACCAGAACGCTGGCGATCAGGAAGCTGTAGATGCTGGCGAGGATGACCACTCCGAACAGGCTGCGCTGGCCGATGATGGCGACCGTCACGACCGCCAGCATCGTCAGGAGCGCCATGTTGATGATTGGTTCCATCCCCCCAAGCCCGCCCTGGTCAGTCCGCCGCAGCCGGTTCCTCGGCCAGCAGCGGCTCGATCTTCTCATGCAGGCAGGTCTGCGCGAGCGCATGCGTGACGACCGGCCCGGTGAACAGGAACAACCCGAGCAGGATCAGCAGCTTGAGCGTGGTCAGGCCGAAGCCCGCCTGCAGCATCATGCCGAAGATCAGCAGCCCGGCTCCGGCCGTATCGGTCACGCTGGCCGCATGCATCCGGGTGAAGATGTCCGGCATCCGCACCAATCCCAGGGCCCCGACCAGGGTGAAGAAGGAGCCGGCCAGGATGAGCGCCCAGCTGGCGATCTCGACGGCCAAGCTCATGGCTTTCGCTCCTCCACGTCGTAAGCGAGGTCGCCGTGCCGGAAGAACTTGAGCACTGCGAGCGTGCCGATCAGGTTGAGCAGCGCATAGGTGAGCGCGATGTCGAGGAAAGCGGGCCGTCCGGTCAGGAATCCGACCACCGCCAGGAGGAGGATGGCGAGGATGCCGACCGAATTGCCCGCCAGCACGCGGTCGAATACTGTCGGGCCCCAGATCGCGCGGGCAATGGCCAGAGAGAGCGCCATCAGGATGGCTGCGGTTGCGGCAATGAACATCAGCCCGCGCGTCCTTCAAACGCACGCACCCGCCGGTCCATTTCGCCGCCCTCCAGGCCGGCGGCGCCCTCGCGCACCAGCGCGTGAACCGTGAGCTCGTTGCCGTTGACCGCGACGGTGATCGTGCCCGGCGTGAGCGTGATCGAATTGGCGAAGGTGGCGATGCCGATGGCGCTGCGCTGGCCGGCCTTGACCACCCGCAGCGTGGGCGAGATCGGCAGGCGCGGGTTGAGGATGATCTTCGTGACCACCCAGGCCGATTTGCCGATCTCGAGAACGAGCCAGGGCAGATAGAGGAAGAAGCCGGCGATCCATTCGATGGGGTGGCCCTCGGGGTCGAGAATCCTCATGCGCAGCGCGGCAAAGGCGGCGAGCGCGGCGCTGATCGCGCCTATGCTGAGCAGCAGCGGCGTGTAATGGCCGGACAGCGCCAGCCAAAACAGGAACAGGACGATTAGCAGGCTGATCTGACGCATCGCTGTCCGCCCGACTCGAAGGCAGCGATGATAAGAACCGGATTCGTGCTTTCAGACAAGCTGGCCGGCTCTGCAATTCCTGCTTTTTGGCCGGCTAGTGAGCCGCAACTCGCGACCGGGTCAGCCCAAGGCTGAGCGGCCGCCATTCAGCAGCGCGAAGCCGTTCGGCAGCAGGCGCGTCAGGAGAATTCCGGCCATCACCCCGAGCGCGACGGTGGTGAGGACGCTCGCGCCGTAGTGGGCCAGCATCCAGCCGTCGGTCTCGGCGGGCAACAGCGGCCAGAGCAGGATCTTGACCTCCGCCAGCAGGGGATAGTGAGCGGCATGGAGAAAAAAGGCCAGCCCGCCATAGCGCGCCACCGCAGCGCCGGCTCGCGTCGGGGCGACCTGCAGGAACAGCCCCCAGCAGGCCACCACGCCGAACAGGCGCATGCCCCGGGTGGCCGCTGTGATCAGGGGGGAATGCGCCTCCAGCAAGTAGGGAACGGAGGTGCGCAGCGCGACCAGGGCGATGTAGGCGGCCAGGAAGGCTAGGGTCGCCCGCCAGCCGATCTCGACCGGCCAGCCGCGCACCCGGATCAGCCCGCCCAAATAGAAGAAGAACAGAACGTCGGTCCGGAAGAAGATCCAGAGATCGTTGCCCGTGATCCACACGAGCCCGAGGGCGACCGCGCCCCAAAAGGGAACCGCGCGCAGCAACAGCCACAAGAACGGGCTCACCAGGACTGTCAGGAAAAGGTCGCGAACGAACCAGAACTGAAAGCCGATCGGATGCGCCGTGATCCCGAACACGGCATTCACATAGTCCAGCCCGCCCGCGGTCCTGAAATCGATATTGAACTCTTTCAACAGCGGGTCGGCCGGCGCGAGGCAGTAGAGGGTGAGCATCAGGGCGAGGAAGAAGGCGTTCCAGAACAGGAGCGGAAGATACAAAGACGTGAACCGCCGGCCGATTCTTCGCGCCAACGCGCCGGTCGGCCCGGAATTCGGGTCGGCGGCAAAGGAAAAGAACAGCCAGCCCGAGATCATGCTGAGCAGCGGCACGACGCTGAAGAAGAAGAACAGGACGAAGCTGTTGACGAAGGTCGCGAACTGGTGCTCCGCCGGGTTTGCCCCGACGAAGGGGGAGAGTTGCGAGTTCGGGAATTTCTCGTAATGAAGGAAGACGAGGCCGACGATCAGCGTGATTCGCGCGAAGCTGATGGTCTGCGACAGCTCCTTCGCCGAGATCGCACGCGCATCGCCGCGCAGCAGCCCATGCAATAGTCCGGTATATCTGGCTGGTGCGAATGCCACCCGACCGTCCTCATGAACTCGAAGCTGGCGCCGGACGTGATCCGAGCGGCCCTGCGGCCAAGCCCGGTTTGCCCCCAGTTTCTGCCGGCGCGAGGAATCGTAGGTGCGCCCCGGAAGCGAGGCAAAGGGGGATGCGAAGAGGATCGCAGCCAAGAGAGGTATCGCCTCCCCCTCCCTTGTTTGCGTAGTCATTGAGGCGGCTCGCAAGGTGGATTGGAAACCGGGGGCCGCCGCCCCACCGGATGGGACGGGTGCGGCATCGCTCAAAGGAAGAACCGGAGAGACTCAGTCTTGGCAGGGAACAGTCCGAACGGCGCGGAAGGGGTTGTCAGGCTTCTGGCGGGGCATGGCGTCACGCACGTGTTCGGTCTGTGCGGGGATACGAGCCTGCCGCTCTACGACGCGCTCGCGCGCCTGGACCACGGCATCACCCACATCCTCTGTCGGGACGAGCGCTCGGCAGCCTACATGGCCGATGGCTATGCGCGGGTGACGGGCCGCGTCGGGGTGTGCGAGGGCCCGAGCGGGGGCGGGGCCACCTACATCCTGCCGGGCGTCGCCGAGGCGAACGATTCCTCCGTGCCCATGCTCGCGATCACCAGCGACATCGCCACCACCTCCCGCGGGCGGTTCGCGCTGACTGAGCTGGACCAGGAGGCGCTGTTCCGTCCGGTCGCCAAGTGGAATCGGAGCATCCCCAGCGGGGCGGCGCTGCCGCGCCTGGTGCGGCAAGCCTTCGCCGAGGCGGCCGGCGGCCGGCCCGGCGCGGTTCATCTCGGACTTCCCTACGATGTGCAGCTTCAGCCGGTCGAGGAGCCCGAGCTTGCACCCTGCGCGCAAGGAGACCGCGCCCCGCGGCACCGTGCGGGGCCCGATCCGCGGATGGTGCGGGCGGCTGTCGAGCTGCTTGCGACGGCGCGGGCGCCGGTGATCGTCTGCGGCGGCGGCGTCGTCACCTCCGGCGCGGAGGCGGAGCTGGGGGCGCTGGCCCGGCTGCTGGGCGCCCCGGTCGCCACCAGCATCAGCGGCCAAGGCAGCATCGCCGAGGACGACCCCTTGGCGCTGGGCGTCGTCGGGAGCAATGGCGGCACGCCCGAGACGCGCGCGGTGGTGGACCAGGCGGACCTCATCCTGTTCATCGGCTGCCGGGCCGGCTCGGTCACCACGGAGCGGTGGCGGCATCCGCGGCCGGACGGGCCGAAGATCGTGCATATGGATGTGGATCCGGGCGTGATCGGGACGAACTACCGTGCGGACGCCGCCATCATCGCCGATGCCCGGCTGGGCCTGGCCGCGCTGGTCGATGCGCTCCCGAACGATCGTCCCGCGGCGCGCTGGGACGGCGCGGATCGCGTCGCCCGCGCCAAGCGCGAGAAGTTCGCGCGGTTCCG
>JAREAF010000487.1 GCA_029240475.1 Rhodospirillales bacterium
ATGGCCGCCGAGGGCTATCCCGGCGAGCCGCGCACCGGCACCTTCATCGAAGGGCTGGACGCGGCAGCCGGGATCGACGGGGTCACCATCTTCCATGCGGGCACGCGGCGGGATGCGGACGGCCGGTTGCTCGCCGCCGGCGGGCGCGTGCTCAACGTGACCGCGACGGGCCCGACCCTCGCCCAGGCGCGCGATCGCGCCTACCGGGCGGTGGACCTGATCCGCTGGCCCGAGGGCTTCTGCCGGCGCGACATCGGCTGGCGGGCGCTCGCCCGGCCTTGAGCATGCCCTCGCGGACGTGACATAACCATCGGCTCCCGCATTTCGAGCCGAGCCTTCAAATGGACAAGTTCAAGAGCCTGACCGGCATCGCCGCGCCCCTGCCCATGATCAATGTCGACACCGACATGATCATCCCCAAGCAGTTTCTGAAGACCATCAAGCGCACCGGGCTCGGCAAGCATCTCTTCGACGAGATGCGCTACGATGCCTCCAGCAAGGAGATTCCGGATTTCGTGCTCAACCGGCCGGCCTACCGGAAAGCCAGCATCCTCGTCGCGGGCGAGAATTTCGGCTGCGGCTCCAGCCGCGAGCACGCGCCCTGGGCCCTCTTGGATTTCGGCATCCGCTGCGTGATCGCGCCGTCCTTCGCCGACATCTTCTACAACAACTGCTTCAAGAACGGCATCCTGCCCATCGTGCTGCCGAAGGAGGATGTGGCCAAGCTGCTCGACGATGCCGAGCGCGGCGCCAACGCGGTGATCACGATAGATCTGGAGAAGCAGGAGATCACCGGGCCGGACGGCGGTCGCCTCCGCTTCGAGATCGACCCCTTCCGCAAGCACTGCCTCTTGAACGGGCTCGACGATATCGGGCTGACCCTGCAGAAGGCGGCCGAGATCGATACCTACGAGGCGCGCCAGCGCGCGGCACAGCCCTGGCTCTGGCGCTAAGGAGGACGATGATGCCCGCCAATCGCAAGCTGCTCGTCCTCGCCGGCGACGGCATCGGCCCGGAAGCCATGCGCCAGGTGCTGCGCGTGGTCGACTGGTTCGACAAGCGCCGCGCGGTGCGCTTCGAGGTTACCGAGGATCTCGTCGGCGGCGCCGCGATCGACAAGCACGGCACGCCTCTGACCGATGAGACCATGGGCCGCGCGCTCTCGGCCGATGCGGTGCTGCTGGGCGCGGTCGGCGGGCCGAAATGGGACGATCTCCCCTTCGCCAAGAAGCCGGAGCGCGGCCTCCTGCGCCTGCGCAAGGAGCTCGACCTCTTCGCCAATCTGCGTCCGGCGGTCGTGTTCGATCCGCTGGTCGACGCCTCTTCGCTCAAGCCCGAGCTGGTGCGCGGGCTCGACCTCATGATCGTGCGCGAGCTGACGGGCGGCGTCTATTTCGGCAGCCCGCGCGGCATCGAGACGCTGCCCGGCGGCGGCCGCCGCGGCATCAACACGCAGGTCTATACCGACGAGGAGATCCGCCGCGTCGCGCGCGTCGGTTTCGAGCTGGCGCGGCGGCGGCGCAACAAGGTCACCTCGGTCGAGAAGGCCAATGTCATGGAGTCAGGCGTGCTCTGGCGCGAGGAGGTGCAGGCGCTGCGCGACCGGGACTATGCCGATGTCGAGCTGGAGCATATGTATGCCGACAACTGCGCCATGCAGCTGGTGCGCAAGCCCAAGCAGTTCGACGTGATCGTCACCGACAACCTCTTCGGCGACCTGCTCTCGGACTGCGCGGCGATGCTGACCGGCTCGCTCGGCATGCTGCCCTCGGCCTCGCTCGGCGCGGCCGACGCGGGCGGCCGCCGGCGCGCGCTCTATGAGCCGGTGCACGGCACCGCGCCCGACATTGCCGGGAAGGACATCGCCAATCCGCTGGCGACGCTGCTCAGCTTCGCCATGCTGCTGCGCTACTCCTTCGATCTGGCCGACGATGCCGACTTCATCGAGGGCGCGGTCGAGGACGTGCTCGCGGGCGGCTTCCGAACCGCCGACATCATGGGTCCGGGCCTTCGCCAGGTCTCGACCACGGCGATGGGGGACGAAATCCTGAAGGCGCTGGACCGCCGCGCGGCATAGTCCCAGAGTTTCGCTTTTGTTCGCACCTGTTTTATTGTAAACTCACGGGAACTATTTCTCGTGTTGCGGGCAAATGGCGCGGCGTCTTCATCTGCTGTTCGCGGTCGGTCTGCTCGCCGCCTTGGCGGCGGTGCGTCCCGCGGTCGAGGGCGCGAGCGGCATTGAGCCTGAGTTAGAGAAGGCTCATGCTCATGCCGGTGGGGGACCGGGCGAGTTGTCGATGCGCAAGGCGGGACTGCTGACGGCCCTGGGCCTGGCGGGGCTCGCGGCCATCGTCGCCAAATACGAGATGGAGGGGCCGGTCGCGGCCGAGGTGCTGCGCGTCGTAGACGGCGACACGCTGACGGTGCGCGCCAAGATCTGGATCGGTCAGGAGCTGACGACCAACGTGCGCCTCTCGGGCGTGAATGCGCCGGAGCTCAGCGGCGGCTGCGATGAGGAGCGGACGCTGGCCGAGGCGGCGCGGAGGTTCCTCGCCGAGCGCGTCGAGGGCCGCGCCGTCACCTTGCGCAACATCGCGCTCGACAAGTTCGGCGGCCGCGTGGTCGCGGTGGTGGAGGACGGCGCCGGCGATCTTGCTCGCCGCGCGGCTGGCGGTTCCCTATGATGGCGGCCGTCGCCAGCCTTGGTGCGAGTAAGCGAAGAATGACTGCTGCGGATCGGAGCTTGGCCCACTGGCGCGCGGCGGCCGCCGACGCCTCCGGCGGCACCAGCGAGGAGGCGCTCTACCGCGCCGCCCTCGACTGGGCGACGGCGGAAGGGTTGAAGGGCCGTGCGCTCGATTACGGCGCGGGCACGGGAACCCTGTCGGGGCTGCTCAGCCGGACCGGGCGATTCGATGCGGTGGTGGGCGCCGACCTGATGCGGCGCCCCAGCGCTCTGCCGGAAGGTGTCGAGTGGCTGTCGCAGGATCTGAACCGGCCGCTGGCGCTGCCCGATTCGACCTTCGATGCACTCTTCTCGGTGGAGGTCATCGAGCATCTGGAAAATCCGCGCGCCGTCGCCCGGGATTGGTATCGGCTTCTCAAGCCCGGCGGCCGGCTCTTCTTCACGACGCCCAATGCCGATTCCTGGCGCTCGCTCGCGACGCTCGCCCTCAAGGGCCATCACCAGGAATTCACCGACGAGAATTATCCCGCGCACATCACCGCGCTGGTCGGCGCCGATCTGAAGCGCATCCTGGCCGAAGCGGGCTTCGCGGGAGTCGAGATCGGCTACG
>JAREAF010000488.1 GCA_029240475.1 Rhodospirillales bacterium
GGGGCGCTTCGAGGGCGGCTTTGGCCGTTTCATTGCGATAGCCCTCGTCGCATCGCTACTGTGGTTCTACGTGCGGATGGTTCTCCACTACATCCGCCATCTCCGGTGACGAGATTATCGGACGTGGGTGCTGGTTGAGTTCGCAGTCATCGAAATGCGGCCCCGACTAATCTCCAAAACCTGCCCCGCCACGCCCCTGAGCCGCGCCGCGTTCTGCTCGGCGATGAGGAGCGCGGTGCCGCGCGCGGCGATGCGGGCGAGGGCGGGGTAGAGCTCCTCCAGCACCACCGGCGCGAGGCCCAGCGAAGGCTCGTCGAGCAGCAGGAGCTTGGGGCCGGCGATCAGCGCGCGGGCGATGGCCAGCATCTGCTGCTGCCCGCCCGAGAGCTGCCAGGCGCGCCGTTGCAGGTGCGGCGTGAGGGCGGGGAACAGGTCGAGCGCGGCCTCGGTCCTGCGCGCGCGCTCGGGCGCACCGGCACGCCCCGCGACATCCAAATTCTCCGCGACCGTGAGCCCGCGGAACACGCGCCGGCCCTCGGGCGCATAGCCGATGCCGAGCGCCGCGCGCCGCTCGGGTGCGAGATGGCCCAGCTCCGCGCCCTCGAAGCGGATCGTCCCGAGCGCAGGCAAGAGGCCCATCACCGCCTTCAGCAGCGTCGATTTCCCCGCGCCGTTCGGGCCGATCAGCCCGACCGCCTCACCCGGCGCGACCGTCAGCGCCAGATCGCGCAGCGCCGGGCGCCCGGCGAGATCGACCGAGAGGCCGGCGATCTCCAGCAGCGCCGTCATGCCGCCGCCGCCCCGAAATAGGCGGCCTGCACCGCCGGGTTGCCGCGCACGGCGGCGGGCGGGCCGAGCGCGATCAGCCGACCGGCCTCCAGGCAGGCGAGCCGGTCAGCCAGTGGGATGAGGAACTCGACATCGTGCTCGACCACGATCAGCGCCGTGCCCTGATCCGCGAGCCTGCGCAGCGCCGTGCCAAGCTCCGCGCGTTCGGCGTCGGCCAGGCCCGCCGCGGGCTCATCCAGCAGCAACAAGCGCGGGCGCAGCATCAGCGCGCGCGCGAGGTCTACGAGGCGCGCCTGGCCGGGGGAGAGGGCCGTCATCGGCTCCTGTGCGCGCGCCGCCAGATCGAGAAACTCAAGCAGGGCAAGACCGCGCGACCGCGCCTCCTGCAGCGCTTGCGTGCCGAAGCCCGGCGCCACCGCCGCCACGCTGTCGAGCGCGCTCAAACCCGGCACGACCGGCGGCGTCTGGAAGCTGCGCGCGATGCCGGCCTGTGCGCGCCGATGCGGCGGCAGCCGTGAGATGTCCCGCCCGAGGAAGCGCAGCGATCCCGCATCTGCGCGCGCCTGTCCGCCGACGATGTTGAGCAGCGTGGTCTTGCCCGAGCCGTTCGGGCCGATGATTCCAAGGATTTCGCCCGGCGCGAGCGCAAGCGTCACGCCGGCCAGCGCCGTCACGCCGCCGAAGCGCTTCTCGATCCCTTCGATCTCGAGCAGCGGCCCGCGGTCCGCCGGTTGAAGGGCAACGGTCGCCTGCGTCGCGGCGGGCAGGGCGGGCACCCTCCGCCGGAACGGCAGCCGCTCCTCCAGCGCATCGACCAGCCCCTCCGGCGCGAACAGGACCGTCGCCAGGAGCAGCGCGCCGAACAGGATCAAGTAAAATTCCTCGAAGCCGCGCAACCACTCCGGGAGATGCACGATCAGCAGCGCCGCGAGCACCGCGCCTGCGGGACGGCGGCTGCCGCCGATCACCGTCACCACCAGCGCGGTGATCAGCAGGCCGATCTCCATCACCTCGGGCGAGACGGTGCCGAGCGTGAACGGGTGCAGCGCTCCGGCCGCGCCGCCGATAGCCGCCGAGAGCACGAACAGGGCGAGGCGGCGGCGGGGTGCGTCGATGCCCGAGGCCTCGGCCGCGAGCGGCGCCTCGCGCATCAGCGCCAAGCCGAGCGCGAACGGTCCGCGCGTGAACCAGCGCACGCCGAAGACCGCGAGGGCGAACAATCCCCAGGCCAGGAGCGCCAGGGCGAGCCCGCGCGGCAGCTCGACTCCGACGAGGGTCGCCGGCGGAATCCCCGCAACGCCGTTGGCGCCGCCGGTCACGCTCTCCCAGTTCACCGCGACGAGCCGCAGGATCTCTGCGCCCGCGAGCGTCGCCAGCGCGAAAGCATGCGCGCCCAAGCGCCTCAGCGCCGGCGCGATCAGCAGCGCGGCGAAGCCCGCGGTAAGCATGGCGGCGGGAATGGTCAGCAGCAGCTCGGAGGTGAGTGCGCGCGCGATCAGCGCGCTTGCATAGGCGCCCAACCCGAACGCCGCACCCTGGAACAGCGAGATCGCGCCGGCATGGCCGAAGACGAGCTGGTAGCCGAGCGCGGTGGTCGCGACGAGCCCCGAGAGCGCGAGCAGGCGCAGGGCGTAGTCATCGCCGAGCGCCAACAGGAAGCCGAGGGCGAGCGCCAGCGCGGCGAGCGGCGCGCCGATGCGCAGGCGCGCGCGGTGCGGGTCAGGCGCGCTGGCCGGCATGTTCGGGGAAGAGCCCTTGCGGACGCAGGGCGAGGATCGCCAATGCCGTCGCATAGAGCAGCGCCTCGGCGACGGGGTAGGATAGGAGGGCGGCGACGCCGACCTCGAAGAGCGCGATGGCGAGCGCGCCGGCCACAGCTCCGGCGAGCCTTCCCCAGCCGCCCAAGGCCGCGGCGACATAGGCCTTCAGCATCAGAGCGCCGCCGTCCTCGGGAGTCACGAAGAACTGGTTCACGAGCAGGAGTCCCGCGGCGCCCGCCAGCGCCGCCGCGAGCGCGAAGGCGAGCGCGACCATCCGCGCAACCGGCACGCCGAGCGCGCGCGCCATCTCCGGGTCGTCCGCACTCGCGCGCAGGCGTTTGCCCGTGCGCGTCTTCGCGAGCAGCAGCCAGAGCAGCGCGACCATGAGCGCCGCCGCGCCGATGATGGCCAGCGACTGGCGGCTGACCGCCGCGGTCCCGATCTCGATGATTCCCTGTCCGAGCAGCGGCGGGCCGGCGCGCGGCGCGGCGCCGAACAGCGCGTCGAGGCCGTTGCGGATGATGAGCCCGACCGCGATGGTGCTGACGAAGAGCGCGGCGGGCGGGCGGCGGTTCAACGGGAAATAGGCGAGCGCGGCGACCGCGAGGCCCAGCGCCGCCATGATCGCCAGCACGGCCGGCAGGAGCAGCGCCGCGGGCAGCGGCAGCAGCGAGGCGAGCGCGACGGTCGCGAAGCCTCCCGCCGCGACAAGGTCGCCATGCGCGAAATTGACGGCACGGCTGGCAT
>JAREAF010000489.1 GCA_029240475.1 Rhodospirillales bacterium
GCCTGGCTGGTGCTCGCGATCGCGCTCGTGGGCGCCCTGCTCGCGCACTCCGGATTGGCAAGGCTCGGCGGCGGCAAGATCGAAGGCGTGGGGCCGCCGCAGCCCTGGCCCTTCACATTGCTGTGGCTTGCCATGGCGCTGGGGAGTTTCGCCGGCGTCTTCGCGCTCGGGCACGCGGCCGGGCTGCTCGCCGCGCCCGATCTCGGCGCCATCTGGGCGAGCGCAGCGGTCGGCATGGTGACCCTCGGCAACGCGCTGGGCCGTGTCCTGGGAGGATGGTCGGGTGAATGCAGCGCGCCGCAGCGGCGCGTGGCGCTGTTGCAGGCGGGCGCGGCAGCGGCGCTTGCGGCGATGGCGGCGCTCGGCGGACCGATCCTGCTGCTGCTCGGCCTGCTGATCTCCGGCGTCGGCTATGGCTGGATGGCCGGCGCCTTTCCGATGATCGTGGCGCGCTACTGGGGCGTCGAACGGGTGGGCCTCATCTACGGCCGGCTGTTCACGGCCTGGGGCTGTGCGGCGGTGCTTGGCCCATGGATCGGGGGTTTTCTGTTCGACCTCACCGGCGACTATCGAGGCGCGCTGAGCGCCGCGGCCGCAGCTGCGCTCGCAGCCTGTGTCACGATGCTTCTGCTGCCGGCGCCCGAGCAGCACACCTCTATCCGGACGACCTGACGTGACTCCAGGCAAGAGGGTCAGCTCTCCCTCCCCGCTCCTTCGCCTTCTGGGCAACAGATGATTCCTGCAGAACGACGGCATTCGGTAGCATGGCGGCCACCCTCGCCCGGACCGCCGGTTTGCGTAGAAAATGCTCCGCTTCTGGAACGGTCAGCCTATGCGCCGGCCCCGCCGCGGTTCAAGTCAGACAAACGAGTATTGCTGATCCACCCGGCTCACTTGGCGCTCTTGATCAAGGGGAGCACGGCGCGGAACTCGTCGGTCGCTGCCCTCTTCAACCATTCGAAGACCACCATCTCCACCGATACGATCCGGGACCCCTCCGACCTCAAGCGCTCGATGGCGAGCGTCCGGTCGAGCTCCCACCGCGACCCCACCGCGTCGGCGGCGAGGAATATCTCGTAGTTGCGTTCGATCAGCCCGAGCGCGGTCTGCAGCACGCAGACATGCGCCTCGGTGCCCGCCACGACGATTTGCCTGGCCCTGTGCTGACCGAGCCATTCCTCAAGGCCGGGCTCGAGGGTGGCCTGAAAATGCACTTTGGCGATAACCGGCGCTGTGGGCGCCAGACTCCGGACCGCAGGCACGGTCGCGCCGAGACCGGCGGAATACTGCTCGGTGAAAGCCGTCGGCACGCCCAGCGAGGTTGCCGCGCCGATCAGCAGCGCAAGGCGGGATTGCAGGACGTCGAATTGGGCAATGGCCGGCGCCAGCCGCTCTTGCACATCGACGATCAGGAGTGCGCTGCGCGCCCGGTCGAGGATCATGTCACGCCGGTCCGGCGGTCCGAAGGGGGTGAGACGCGGTTCAGGTCCATCTTGCCTCACCGCATCGCGCCTTCCGGCCCGCGGCCCCTAAAAGCGTCGAGGAATGCGGCTGCGGCCGCAGCATCGAATTGTTTGAGCTGCAGCCTCTTTTCCCACGCGGTTAGAACGACCCGCTCTTTCAACCCTGGCGATGGGACCACGACGACCCCGTCCCACTGTCCCTGGTGCTCATCTGCCCAGCCCTTCAACTGCTGAAGTGCCGGAGTTCCCGACTGGTCATAGTAGATGACAATGTTCCCATGCTCCAAGGCATGCACGAGCTCGGTCGGCCGCTGTGGCTCTGAATAGAAACCTGTTTCGGTCCAACGCGGAGAATGCGGGCCGGAGGTGGGAAACGGGGTCCCGTAGTCGTAGAATGCGGCCGGGGGAATGTGGGTGCGGGCATCGGCCGCGGCTGGAATGGTCTCGATAGTCTGACGCGTGACGCTCGGATGGGCGCAAGCCGTCACGCACATCATGAATAGGAGCAGTGGGGTCCATCTGGTCATGCACCGGTCCTTCCGCCGCCTTCGGAACGCCAGTCTGAATCATTCGGGCTGAGCGCGCCATCGGGGCTTGCTTTCAGCGTCGCTCATCTGCCGAAAGCACGACCAAATTGGTTGAGACGCGCTAAGCGTGCCGCTCGACATTGCGGCACGGGCGATCGGCGGTCACGCCAAAGCCGATCCTGCCAGAAAAAAACGCCCCGGGAGAGGCGCCCTGTGTTTTAGGTTCGTTGCGGGGGCCCGCAACTGCCTTTACTTGCTTCTGTTCGCAGGCGGGCTGTCCGCACGATCACGTTAGGTGCCCGCGCCAAATACGCCATGCCTGACCTTGCCGCCCGGCATTGATCACCACCTTGCCAAGGGTGGGGTCGAGGGTTCGAATCCCTTCGCCCGCTCCATTTTTGATCCTGCAATCAACAACTTAGATCCTAGCCACCACCGCGCTGGTTTGTCTCAGAACGCGCGGGGAAGCAGGGCGGAAGCAGAAGCGGTGCCTTTCGACACCAGAGAATGGCCTGAGGGTATCCAGATTCCAGATCACCTCCTCTTCCGGGCAAGAGCGGCTGGTCGGGGATGAACGCGAGCGTGGGCACTCGACCCCATAAGTCGGCCATGCGAGGGTAACGGCGAAGGTCCCTCCGCCCAGCATGCCCATATTTCGGTTTCTGTGATGCGCACCGGCTGTCCATCTTTCTATTTCGTCCAGGTCACCTCTTCGCCCGTCGTCACATTCGTTCTCGGAGGAGCATGTCATGACGCCGTCGTCATCGCCGCCCCTACCAGGTCGCGCTCGGCTCGGCCGCATAGCGAACACGCAACCAAAGCGGCGCCGTTTTCTCGCCACGGCGTTGGCATCGGCGGCTATCCTGGCACTGCCGGGTTGTACGAGTCCGACCTTCGATCCGAACACGACGACCTTGACCTTCCGCCGTCGTCGCTCCGGCGGCAATAACCGGAATTAGCGCTGCTAAGGGCGGCTGCGCGGATCACCTTCGCATTTACCCGCCGGTCGGACCTCACACGTGCCCACACCACAAGCTTCGCTAATCCGATATGATGGTCGGGCAGGCCACCGTGTTCGCGTCCTTCGATTGCGCCCTGCCCGGGACATCGCCTGGGAGGGTAGCGCAAGCGGGCCTAATCAGGACCAGGTCCATGGCAGATGATGCGCAGTTTTCCTCATCAGGGGAATTGGGCTGACCTCAGGTCTCAATGAAATGGTGCGATTTCGCCGACTTTTTT
>JAREAF010000490.1 GCA_029240475.1 Rhodospirillales bacterium
TTTTGGGCAATCAAACCGTGGGCTTTTGGTGGAAGCCGGGCGCGACCCCCTCGGTATCCGGCGTGACCTCGACGCGGTCGACGACAGCGGCGGGCGGCCCTTTGCGGCAGCGCGCGATCAGCTCGTTGACCCGCTCGGCGGAGCCGGACACCACCGCCTCGACGCTGCCGTCGCGGCGATTGCGCACCCAGCCGTCGAGCCCCAGCTCGCGCGCCTGATCGATGGTCCAGCCGCGGAACCAGACGCCCTGCACGCGGCCGGCGATGCGCAGCCGCACGCATTTCCGCGCCTCGGCGCTCATTCGAATTCGAGGATCGCCTGATCGACCGCGAGGCTCGCCCCCGCGCTCGCATGCAGCCGCGCAATGCGGCCGTCGCGCTCGGCGCGCAGCACGTTCTCCATCTTCATCGCCTCGACGATGGCGAGCTCCTGGCCGGCCTTGACCTCCTCGCCCTCGGCGACGGCGAGCGAGACCAGCAGTCCCGGCATCGGCGAGAGCAGGAAGCGGCTGAGGTCCGGCGGCTCCTTCATGGGCATGTGACGCAGCGCCGATGCGAGATGGCCCGGCACGACCAAAGCCTCGATGCTGCAGCCGCCTTGCGCAAGACGCAGCAGCGCGCCGTCGCGCTCGATCTGCGCAGCAACCGCATGACCGGAGAGCTGCGCCTCCATGACCGGATCGCCCGGGCGCCAGCCGCTCACGGCCTCCAGCTCCCAATCCTCGCCGCGCACGCGATAGCTCGCCCCGTGCGCCTCGACGCGGAGGGCGTGCCGCTCGGCCCCGAGCGCGACGACCCAGTCCTGCGGCACCCGCGCGCGGTGTCCGGGGAGCTGGCCCGAGATGCCCGCCTCCTGCTCCGCCGTGCGGCAGCGCGCCACGGCGGCCAGCGCCAACAGGTTCCGCAGCGCGGGTCCGGTCGGCGGCGGGCTCTTGAAGGCGGTCCCGAACTCCTCGGCGATGAAGCCGGTCGAGAGCCGCCCCTCCGCGAAGCGCGGATGGCGCGCGACGGCGGCGAGGAAGGGCAGGTTGGTCGTAAGGCCCCGGATCGCGTACCCGTCGATCGCATGGGCGAGGCGCTGGATCGCCGAGCCGCGGTCAGGTCCGAAGGCGATCAGCTTGGCGATCATCGGATCGTAATGGATGCTGATCTCGCCGCCTTCGAGCACGCCGCTGTCGATGCGGATTCCCGAGCCGTTGCCGCCGCTGGGCTCGCGATAGCGCACGAGCCGCCCGGTCGAGGGCAGGAAACCGCGCGCCGGGTCCTCGGCATAGACGCGCGCCTCGATGGCGGAGCCGGTGAGCTGGATCTGCTCCTGTTTGAGCTTCAGCTTCTCGCCCGCGGCGATGCGGATCATCAGCTCGACCAGGTCGAGGCCGGTCGCCAGCTCGGTCACCGGATGCTCGACCTGCAGCCGCGTGTTCATCTCGAGGAAGTAGTAGTTGCGCTTGGCATCGACGATGAACTCGACCGTGCCGGCCGAGCGGTATTGGACCGCGCGCGCCAGCGCCACCGCCTCGGCGCCCATCGCCGCCCGCGTCTTCGCATCGATGAAGGGGCTCGGCGCCTCCTCGATCACCTTCTGGTGCCGGCGCTGGATCGAGCATTCGCGCTCGCCCAGATGCAGCACGGTCCCATGTGCGTCCGCCAGCACCTGGATCTCGATATGGCGCGGCTCCTCGATGAATTTCTCGATGAGCAGCCGGTCGTCGCCGAAGCTGGAGCGCGCCTCGCTCGCGGCCGAGCGCAGCGCGTCCTTCAGCTCCGCCTCGTTCCAGGCGATGCGCATGCCCTTGCCGCCGCCGCCGGCCGAGGCCTTGACCATGACCGGGAAGCCGATCTCGCCGGCGATGCTCGCGGCGTGGCGCTCGTCCTTGATCTCGCCGACGAAGCCCGGGACGGTGCGCACGCCGGCCTTGGCGGCGAGACGCTTGGATTCGATCTTGTCGCCCATCGCCGCGATCGCGGAGGCGGTCGGGCCGATGAAGGCGACACCCTCCCCCTCCAGCGCCTCGGCGAAGCGCGGATTCTCAGAGAGGAAGCCGTAGCCGGGATGCACCGCCTCGGCGCCCGTCTGCTTCACGGCCGCGAGGATGCGCTCGATCGAGAGATAGCTTTCCGCCGAGCGCGCCGGGCCGATGCGGACCGCCTCGTCCGCTTCGCGCACATGCCGCGCGTCGGCATCGGCTTCGGAATAGACGGCCACTGTCCGGATGCCGAGCCGCTTGGCCGTGCGCATCACGCGGCAGGCGATCTCGCCGCGATTGGCGATGAGGATCTTCGAGAAAAGGCCGCGACGCGCCATGGTCCTCAGAGCGGGATGTTGTCGTGCTTCTTCCACGGATTCTCCAGCTCCTTGTCGCGCAGCATGGCGAGCGAGCGCGCGATCCGGCGCCGCGTCGAATGCGGCATGATCACGTCGTCGATGAAGCCGCGATGGCCGGCGACAAAGGGATTGGCGAACTTCTCGCGATATTCCTGGGTGCGCGCCTCGATCTTCGCGGCATCGCCGATGTCGCCGCGGAAGATGATCTCGACGGCGCCTTTCGGCCCCATGACCGCGATCTCGGCTGAGGGCCAGGCATAGTTCACGTCGCCCCGCAGGTGCTTGGAGCTCATGACGTCGTAGGCCCCGCCATATGCCTTGCGGGTGATCACGGTCACCTTCGGCACGGTCGCCTCCGCGAAGGCGTAGAGGAGCTTGGCGCCGTGCTTGATGATGGCGCCATATTCCTGAGCGGTGCCGGGCAGGAATCCGGGCACGTCGACGAAGGTCACGATCGGGATGCCGAAGCAGTCGCAGAAGCGCACGAACCGCGCCGCCTTGCGGCTGGAATCGATGTCGAGGCAGCCGGCCAGCACCATCGGCTGGTTGGCGACGAAGCCGACGGTGCGCCCCTCGATGCGCCCGAAGCCGATGAGGATGTTGCGCGCGTAGTTCGGCTGCAACTCGAAGAAGTCGCCCTCGTCCACGACCTTGAGGATCAGCTCCTTCATGTCGTACGGACGGTTCGGATTGGCCGGCACCAGCGTGTCGAGCGAGGGCTCGACGCGGTCGCCCGGATCGTCGGTCGGCCGGATCGGCACGCCCGACCGGTTCGAGGAGGGCAGGAAATCGACGAAGCGACGCATCTCCAGCAGCGCCTCTATGTCGTTCTCGAAGGCGAGGTCGGCCACGCCCGAGCGCGTGGTGTGCGTGACCGCGCCGCCCAGCTCCTCATGAGTCACGGATTCATGCGTCACCGTCTTCACCACGTCGGGGCCGGTGACGAACATGTAG
>JAREAF010000491.1 GCA_029240475.1 Rhodospirillales bacterium
CTTCCCCAAGGGCACGCCGGGCAAGGGCGTCGGCATCTACCAGGCCAAGGGCAAACGCGTCATGGTCATGAATCTGATGGGGCGGCTGTTCATGGACCCGCTCGACGATCCCTTCGCCGTCGCCGAAAAGGAGCTGGCCAGCCAGCGGCTCGGCGGCACGGTTGACGCGATCCTCATCGACTTCCATGCCGAGGCCACCAGCGAGAAGATGGCCTTCGCGCACTGGCTAGACGGGCGCGTGTCGCTGGTGGTCGGCACCCACACCCATGTCCCGACCGCCGACTGGCAGATCCTGCCCGCCGGCACCGCCTATCTCAGCGACGCCGGCATGTGCGGGGACTACGACTCGGTGATCGGGATGGAGAAGTCCGTCCCCATCCAGCGCTTCCTCAAGAAGATGCCGACCGACCGGCTCTCGGCCGCCACGGGCGAGGCCACCTTGTGCGGCCTTTATCTCGAAACCGACGAAAAGACCGGGCTTGCCCGCCGAATCGAGCCGATCCGGGTGGGCGGGCGGCTGGCCCAGGCGCTGCCGGGCTGAAACGCGGCTTGGGCCTTCCGCTCCGGGTCATTTCCGGCTACTGAAAGCGCCGCAATCTTGCCATATTGATGGGCTAGCTCCTCCGACCCAAGGGGAGCAGCCATCAAAGCAGACGCGAGTTCAACCAGGCTCAAGGGCGCGCCGAATCACGCGCGCGGGGTCGAGTGCAAATGGCTGGCCATTCCCAATTCAAGAACATCATGTACCGAAAGGGCGCGCAGGACGCCAAGCGCGCCAAGGTCTTCACCAAGCTGATCCGCGAATTGACGACGGCTGCGCGCTCAGGGCTGCCCGATCCCAACGCCAATCCGCGGCTGCGCGCGGCGGTCAACGCGGCGCGCGTCGCCAACATGCCCAAGGACACGATCGAGCGCGCGATCAAGCGCGGCGCGGGCGGGGGCGACGATTCGAACTTCGTCGAGATGCGGTACGAAGGCTATGGGCCGGGCGGCGTCGCAATCATCGTCGAGGCGCTGACCGATAACCGCAACCGCACCGCCTCCGAGCTGCGCGCCGCCTTCTCCAAGCATGGCGGCAGCCTCGGCGAGAGCGGCAGCGTCGCCTTCATGTTCGACCGCGTCGGCCGCATCCTCTACGCCCCCGACGCCGCGAGCGCGGACGCGATGCTGGATGCGGCGATCGAGGTGGGCGCCGAGAATGTGGAAAGCGGGCCGGAGGGGCATGAGGTCACCTGCCGGCCGGACGCCTTCTCCGAGGTGCGCGACGGGCTGGAGGCCAAGTTCGGCCCGGCCCGCGAGGCGCGGTTGGCCTGGCAGCCGCTGAACACGGTTCCGGTCGCCCAGGACACGGCGGAGACGCTGCTCAAGCTCTTGGACGTGCTCGAAGACAGTGACGATGTGCAGACGGTCTCGGCGAATTTCGAGATCGGCGCCGATGTGATGGCCCGCCTGACCGCCTGACGGCCGGGAGGGACTGTCCGGGCTTGGGGGCCCGGAGAACGTCATGGACGAGGGGTTCTAGGCTGCATGCGGCTGTTGGGATTGGATCCCGGCCTGCGCCACACCGGATGGGGCGTGATCGAGGCTGCCGGCAATCGGCTGCGCCATGTCGCCGACGGCGCGGTGCATTCCTCGGACGCGCGCCCTCTGGCCGAGCGGCTGGTGGAGCTGCATGACGGGCTCGCGCGGATCATCGCCGAGTTCCGCCCCGACGAGGCGGCGGTCGAGGAGACCTTCGTGAACAAGAACCCGACCTCGACCCTGAAGCTCGGCCTGGCGCGCGGCGTCGCGCTGCTGGTGCCGGCGCTGGCGGGCCTCGCGGTGCATGAATATCCGGCCAACCTCGTCAAGAAGTCGGTCGTGGGCGCGGGCCACGCGGCCAAGGAGCAGGTGCAGATGATGGTGCGCCGCCTGCTGCCCGGCGCGATGATCGGCAGCCCCGACGCGGCCGACGCGCTCGCCGTCGCCATCTGCCATGCCCATCACGCCGCCACCAACCGGCGCTGGCAGGCGGCGCAATCGGAGCTCGGCCGGTGATCGCCAAGCTGCGCGGCATCCTCGATTCCACCGGCGAGGATTGGGCGATCCTCGATGTCGGCGGCGTCGGCTATCTCGTCTATTGCTCGGCGCGCACGCTCGCGCGCCTGCCCGAGCCCGGCGCGGCCGTGGCGCTCGACGTCGAGACGCATGTCCGCGAGGACCACATCCATCTCTACGGCTTCCTCGGCGCGGGCGAGCGCGCCTGGTTCCGCCTGCTGACCACGGTTCAGGGCGTGGGCGCCCGCGTCGCGATGGCGATCCAGGGCGTGCTCGGTCCGGACGAGCTGTCGGAAGCAGTGGCGCTGGCCGACCGCGCCTCCCTCACACGCGCCCCGGGCGTCGGGCCGAAGCTGGCGCAGCGGATCATCACCGAGCTGAAGGACAAGGTCGACGCGATCGCCGTCGCGCCCATCCCCGTGCGGCTCGCCGCCGCCAATGGCGACCATGCGAGCGACGCCGTCTCGGCCCTCGTCAATCTGGGCTATCGCCGGCCCGAGGCGATGGGCGCGGTCTCCGCCGCGGTGCGCAGCCTCGGGGCCGAGGCGGCCGTCGAGGCGCTGATCAAGGCCGGCCTCAAGGAGCTGGCGCGATGAGCGGAGGGGATCGCTTCGTCGCGCCCGACCTCACCGCGGCCGACTCGGCCGAGGGCTCGATCCGCCCCTCGCGGCTCGACGAGTTCGTCGGCCAGCGGTCCCTTCGCGACAATCTCAAGATCTTCATCGAGGCGGCGCGCACGCGCGGCGAGGCCCTCGACCACGTGCTCTTCTACGGCCCGCCCGGCCTCGGCAAGACGACGCTGGCGCAGATCGTCGCCCGCGAACTGGGCGTCGGCTTTCGCGCCACCTCCGGCCCGGTGATCCAGCGCGCGGGCGACCTCGCCGCGCTGCTCACCAACCTGCAGCCGCGCGACGTGCTCTTCATCGACGAGATCCACCGGCTCAATCCGGCGGTCGAGGAGATCCTCTATCCCGCCATGGAGGATTTCCAGCTCGACCTCATCATCGGCGAGGGGCCGGCGGCCCGCTCGGTCCGGATCGACCTGCCGCAATTCACGCTGATCGGCGCCACCACCCGCTCCGGCCTCATCACCACGCCTTTGCGCGAGCGCTTCGGCATCCCCTTGCGCCTCTCTTTCTATGCGCCCGCCGAGCTCGAGCTGATCATCCGCCGCGCCGCCGGCATCCTCGGCCTCGACCTGACGCCCGAGGGCGCGGCCGAGATCGCGCGCCGCGCGCGCGG
>JAREAF010000492.1 GCA_029240475.1 Rhodospirillales bacterium
AAGACCATCCCGGTGAAGGCGGTGGACGGCGTCAGCTTCGACCTCAAGCCCGGCGAGACCCTCGGGGTCGTGGGCGAATCCGGCTGTGGCAAGTCCACGCTGGGCCGGGCGATCCTGCAGCTGATCCCGCCGACCGACGGCGCGGTGCTGTGGCTGGGCGAGCGGATCGAGGGCCTGTCGCAGAGCGAGATGCGGGCCAAGCGCGAGGACATGCAGATCATCTTCCAGGATCCGCTGGCCTCGCTGAACCCGCGCATGACGATCGGCGACATCATCTCGGAGCCCTTGCGCACCTTTCAGCCGAAGCTCGCGCGCGGCGAAATGCGGGCGCGGGTCGAGGGCATGCTGGCCAAGGTCGGCCTCTCGCCGCACATGATCAACCGCTACCCGCACGAATTCTCCGGCGGGCAGTGCCAGCGCGTCGGAGTCGCGCGGGCGATGATCCTCAAGCCCCGTCTCATCGTCTGCGACGAGCCGGTCTCCGCGCTCGACGTGTCGATCCAGGCGCAGATCATCAACCTCTTGATGGAGCTGCAGCGCGAGTTCGGCCTCTCGCTCATCTTCATATCGCACAACCTGGCCGTGGTCCGGCATATCAGCCACCGCATCCTCGTCCTCTATCTGGGCCGCGTGATGGAGCTGGCCGACCGCGACCAGCTCTACCGCAACCCGCGCCACCCCTATACCCAGGCGCTCGTCTCGGCCGTGCCGGTGCCCGATCCCGACCTCGAGCGGCAGAAGGAGCGGATCGTCCTCTCCGGCGACCTGCCCTCCCCGCTGGCGCCGCCCTCGGGCTGCGTCTTCCGCACCCGCTGCCCCTACGCCACTTCGATCTGCGCCGAGGACATCCCGCCCCTGGACCGGATCGAGCCGGGCCACCAGGCGGCCTGCCACTGGTGGCGCGAGATCGCCGCCGGGCAGAAGGAGATGACCGGCCCGTTCGGCGCCGTCGCGGTCGCGGCCGACGGCATCCATCCGGTGCCGCGGCCCTAAAGCTCCTTCACATCCGGGCCCGCCGGCCCCAAACTGCGGCCGTTTTCCGCTGGGGAGGTTGGGCGATGCCCGGCTACGCCGAGACCCATGCCCGGTCCCTCCGGGATCCCGAGGGGTTCTGGGGCGAGATCGCCGAGCAGATCCATTGGGAGCGGCGCTGGAGCCGCGTGCTCGACGCCTCCCGCGCGCCCTTCTACCGCTGGTTCCCGGGCGGGCGGCTGAACACCTGCTTCAACGCCGTGGACCGCCATGTCGAGGCCGGGCGCGGGGCGCAGGCCGCGCTGATCTACGACAGCCCAATGACCGGGCAGGTTCGCAGCCTCTCCTTCACGGGCCTGAAGGACCTCGTCGCGCGCTTCGCAGGGGTGCTGGCGGGACAGGGCGTCGGCAAGGGCGACCGGGTCATCATCTACATGCCGATGGTGCCGGAGGCGGTGATCGCGATGCTCGCCTGCGCCCGCATCGGCGCGATCCATTCGGTCGTGTTCGGCGGCTTTGCCGCGCGCGAGCTGGCGACCCGGCTCGACGACGCGAAGCCCAAGCTGATCGTCGCCGCCTCCTGCGGGCTCGAGCCGGGCCGGATCGTGCAGTACAAGCCGCTGCTCGACGAGGCCATCCAGCTCGCCTCCGCCAAGCCCGAGCGCTGCATCATCCTGCAGCGGCCGCAAGGCCCGGGCCAACTCACGCCCAAGCGCGACCTCGACTGGGAGGAGGCGATGGCCGGCGCGCGGCCGGTGGACTGCGTGCCCGTCGAGGCGACCGACCCGCTCTACATCCTCTATACCTCCGGCACGACGGGGCAGCCCAAGGGCGTGGTGCGCGACAATGGCGGCCACGCCGTCGCGCTCGACTGGACCATGAAGGCGGTCTACGGCGTCGATCCGGGCGAGGTGTTCTGGGCGGCCTCCGACGTCGGCTGGGTGGTCGGGCACTCCTACATCGTCTATGCCCCGCTCCTGCATGGCTGCACGACGATCCTCTACGAGGGCAAGCCGGTCGGCACGCCCGACGCCGGGGCCTTCTGGCGCGTCATCTCCCAGCACAAGGTGGCTGCGCTCTTCACCGCGCCGACGGCGTTCCGCGCCATCAAGCGCGAGGACCCGGAAGGGCGGGAGATCGGCAAGTACGACCTCTCGCGCTTCCGCACGCTGTTCCTCGCCGGCGAGCGATCGGACCCCGACACGCTGCGCTGGGCGGAGGCGAAGCTGAAGGTGCCGGTGATCGACCATTGGTGGCAGACCGAGACCGGCTGGGCCATCGCGGCGAACTGCATGGGCATCGAGCCCTTGCCGGTGAAGCATGGCTCGCCCACCAAGGCCGTGCCCGGCTGGGATGTGCGCGTGCTGGATGCCGACGGCAAGCCCGCGGCGCCGGGCGCGATCGGCGCGCTCGTCTGCAAGCTGCCGCTGCCGCCGGGCACGCTGCCGACGCTCTGGAACGCCCACGAGCGCTACCGCAAATCCTATCTCGACCGCTTCCCCGGCTTCTACGAGACCGCCGACGCCGGGATGGTCGACGAGGACGGCTACATCTATGTGATGGCGCGCACCGATGACATCATCAATGTCGCCGGCCATCGCCTCTCGACCGGCGCCATGGAGGAGGTGCTGGCCTCCCACCCCGACGTCGCCGAATGCGCCGTGATCGGCGTCGCCGATCCGATCAAGGGTCAGGTGCCGCTCGGCTTTCTCGTGCTCAAGGCTGGGGTCAAGCGCCCGCCCGCCGACATCGAGGCGGAGGTGGTCAAGCTGGTGCGCGAGCGGATCGGTCCGGTGGCGGCCTTCAAGACCGCGACGGTGGTCAAGCGCCTGCCCAAGACGCGCTCGGGCAAGATCCTGCGCGGCACGATGCAGAAAATCGCCGATGCCGAGGACTATCGGATGCCGGCGACCATTGACGACCCGGCCATCCTTGACGAAATAAGGCAGTCGCTGGAGGGGGTCGGCTATGCTCGAAAGTAAATTGGTCCAGGCGGCGGCGCCGCCGCTCTCGGCGGCCGCGCCGGTGATTGACGTCCGCTGGGCCACGGCAGCGGATCGCGCGGCGGTGGTGAAGGTGCTGCAGCGCGCCTTCGCCGACTATGACGGCCGCCTGCAGCCGCCGCCTGGCGCGCTCGGCGAGACCGAGGGCTCGGTGCGCGCG
>JAREAF010000493.1 GCA_029240475.1 Rhodospirillales bacterium
ATCGGCACCCTCTACCTGATCTTCGCGATCGTCGCGGGCCTCATCGGCGGCGCCTTTTCCGTGATGATGCGCGCCGAGCTGCAGGAGCCGGGCATCCAGTTCCTGACCGGCGCGGACGGCTCCATCGACGGGCAGATGTGGAACGTCTGGATCACCGCGCACGGGCTCATCATGGTGTTCTTCATGGTGATGCCGGCGATGATCGGCGGGTTCGGCAACTGGTTCGTGCCGCTGATGATCGGCGCGCCGGACATGGCCTTCCCGCGCATGAACAATGTCAGCTTCTGGCTGCTGATCCCGTCCTTCCTGCTGCTTCTGGGCTCGGCCTTCGTCGGCTCGGGCGCGGGCACCGGTTGGACCGTCTATCCGCCGCTTTCCTCGGCGCTCGGCCATTCCGGCCCATCGGTCGACATGGCGATCTTCTCGCTGCATCTGGCCGGCGCCTCCTCGATCCTCGGCGCGATCAACTTCATCACCACCATCCTCAACATGCGCGCGCCGGGCATGACGCTGCACAAGATGCCGCTCTTCGTCTGGTCGATCCTGGTGACGGCGTTCCTCTTGCTGCTGTCGCTGCCGGTGCTCGGCGGCGCCATCACAATGCTGCTGACCGACCGCAACTTCGGGACGACCTTCTTCGCGCCCGAGGGCGGCGGCGACCCGATCCTGTTCCAGCACCTGTTCTGGTTCTTCGGGCATCCGGAGGTCTACATCCTGATCCTGCCGGGCTTCGGCATGATCAGCCACATCGTCTCGACCTTCTCGAAAAAGCCCGTGTTCGGCTATCTCGGCATGGCCTATGCGATGGTGGCGATCGGCTTCGTCGGCTTCATCGTCTGGGCGCACCATATGTTCACGGTCGGCCTCGACGTCGACACGCGCGCCTATTTCACCGCGGCGACCATGGTGATCGCGGTGCCTACGGGAGTGAAGATCTTCTCCTGGATCGCCACCATGTGGGGCGGCTCGATCCGCTTCACCACGCCGATGCTGTGGGCGATCGGCTTCATCTTCCTCTTCACGGTAGGCGGCGTGACCGGCGTGGTGCTGGCCAATGCCGGCATGGACATCCCGCTGCACGACACCTATTACGTGGTCGCGCACTTCCACTACGTGCTGTCCTTGGGCGCGGTCTTCGCGATCTTCGGCGGCTTCTATTACTGGATCGGCAAGATGTCCGGGCGCCAGTACCCGGAAATGCTGGGCAAGATCCATTTCTGGATGACGTTCATCGGGGTCAACCTGACCTTCTTCCCGATGCACTTCCTGGGGCTGGCGGGCATGCCGCGCCGCATCCTGGACTACCCGGACGCCTTTGCCGGCTGGAACGAGATCGCCTCCTGGGGCGCCTATCTCGGCTTCGCGGGCGCGCTGCTCTTCGTCTACATCGTCCTCCACACGCTGGTGGCGGGACGCAAGATCGGCGCCAACCCCTGGGGCGAGGGCGCGACGACCCTGGAATGGTCGGTTTCCTCGCCGCCGCCCTTCCACTCCTATGAGGAGCTGCCGCGGGTGCGGTAGGCGGACCGGCCTTGAGCGACCTCTCCATCCGCAGCGACCGCGCCGCCCTCCTCGCCGAGGGCGGCCGCGTCGCCGACTTCATCGAGCTCTTGAAGCCGCGGGTGATGTCGCTCGTCGTCTTCACCGGCGCGGCGGGCCTCGTGGTCGCGCCGGGCTCGGTGCATCCGGTTCTGGCGGCGGTGGCGATCCTCTGCATCGCGGTCGGCGCGGGCGCCTCGGGCGCGATCAACATGTGGTACGAGCGCGACCTCGACGCGCTGATGGCGCGCACGGCCGGGCGGCCGTTGCCGACGGGGCGCATCGAGCCGGCCGAGGCGCTGACCTTCGGCGTCATGCTCTCGCTCTTCTCGGTCATGGTCATGGGGCTGGCGCTGAACTGGGTCGCCGCCGCCCTGCTCGCGCTCGCCATCGGCTTCTATGTGTTCGTCTACACCATCTGGCTGAAGCGCCGCACGCCGCAGAACATCGTGATCGGCGGTGCGGCCGGCGCTTTCCCGCCGATGATCGGCTGGGCCGCTGCAACGGGTGAGGTCAGCCTCGCCTCGATCGCGCTGTTCGCGCTGATCTTCTTCTGGACGCCGCCGCATTTCTGGGCGCTGGCGCTGGTGAAGTCGGGCGACTATGCGCGCGCGGGCGTGCCGATGCTCCCCGTGGTCGCGGGCGCGCGCGAGACCAAGCGGCAGATGCTCGTCTACACGCTGCTGCTGCTGCCGATCGCGCTCGCGCCGACGCTGCTGGGCGTGGCCGGCTGGATCTATGGCGGCGCCTCGCTGGCCCTCGGGCTCCTGTTCGTGCTCGCGGCCATCCGCGTCCTCAAGGATGAGGGGTCGCGCAGCGCCTGGACAATGTTCGGCTATTCGATCCTCTATCTCTTCGCCCTCTTCGCCCTTCTGATGTTCGACAGGGCGGGCGCCTGAGGGTGGCGGACCGGGGCGATGCTGAGGAGCGTCGGCGCAGACAGCGGGTCAAGAACTGGACCCTGGTCGCGGTGCTGTTCGCCTTGGTGGCGCTGATTTACATGGTCTCGATCGTGCGGATGAGCGGAGGTTAGAGGCGGGAACCATGGCGGGCACGAACCGCAATCGGCGCACCGGCCTGATGCTGTTCACGATCGTGCTCGGCATGGTCGCGCTCGCCTTCGCCTCGGTGCCGCTCTACCGGCTGTTCTGCGAGGTCACCGGCTTCGGCGGCACGCCGCAGCGGGTGGAGGCAAGCGCGGCTCCGGCCGCCCTGTCCGATCGCGTGGTGACCGTCCGCTTCAACGCCGACGTCAATTCAGGCCTGCCCTGGAGCTTTCAGCCGGCGCAGCGCGCGCTCGAGGTCAAGATCGGCGAGCAGGCGCTCGCCTTCTATCGCGCGACCAACCATGCGGACCGGCCGGTCACCGGCACGGCGACCTTCAACGTCACGCCCGACAAGGCCGGCGCCTATTTCGCCAAGATCGAGTGCTTCTGCTTCACCGAGCAGACGCTCCAGCCCGGCCAGTCCATCGAGATGCCGGTCACCTTCTATGTGGACCCGGCGATCCTGAACGATCGCGGACTGGACGATGTCGACACGATCACGCTGTCCTACACCTTCTTCCGCGCCGCCGACGATGCCGAGCGGAACGGGGCGGAGGTCAGCACCGCGCCGCAAGGCGGCGCAAACGGAACGGGCGGCTGAGCCGCCGAAGAATCGTCAAGAGGGACTAAAGAGATGGCCGAAGCCCACGCCGAGATCAGGAAGCATCCCTATCACCTCGTCGATCCCAGCC
>JAREAF010000494.1 GCA_029240475.1 Rhodospirillales bacterium
GCGCCGACCGCGAGCGCGCCGCCGAAGATCACCAGCGCCAGCGAGAGCGCCAGGATCGGGTAAAGGCCCGCCGCAAGGCTGAGCCGGTTGATCAGGCGCGTGAGCAGAAATCCGCCCGCCACGCCAATGATGGCGCCGCCCGCCATCTGCAGCACCAGCCGCAGGATGACCTCGCCGAAACCGGGACCCTCCGCCGCGATGAGGTACTCGGTGAAGAGCACGGTCAGGAACACGGCGATCGGATCGTTGAGGCCCGATTCCGCCTCGAGCGTGGCCGCGGTGCGGCGCTGCACATCCATGCCCTTGAGGCGCAGCAGCGCGAAAACCGCCGCGGCGTCGGTCGAGGCGACGATGGAGCCGATCAGGAGCGCGGCCGGCCAGGAGAAATCGAGCAGAAGAGCGGCGACCAGCCCGACTAGCACCGCGGTGATCGCCACGCCCACCGAGGCCAGCGCCGCGGCGGGTGCCAGCGCGAGCCGCAGCGTGTCGCGGCTGGTCCTGAGGCCCCCGTCGAACAGGATCACGGCCAGCGCCAGGCTGCCGATCACAAAGGCGGCGCTGTAGTCGGAGAACAGGATGCCGCCCGGCCCGTCCTCGCCCGCCAGCATGCCGATCGCCAGGAACACCAGCAGCAAGGGGGCGCCAAAGCGCGTCGAGATCTGGCCCAGCAGGATGCTGAAGGCCACCAGCGCCGCGCCCGCCAGGATCAGCTGATGGCTGGCCTCCATGCCTGAATGGTCCCTTTCCCTGCCCGCTCAGCTCTCATTCTGCGGGAGAGCCGAGCGACACGCAAACTGGCTCAGGCGATGAACAGCCTCCAAATGAGGCCGCAGAGCGCGGCGCCGGCCAGCACGGGGATCATTCCGAGATGAAAGCGCAGCAGCGCGAGGAGCGCGGCGACGGCCAGGATCAGGGCGACCGGGTCGAGGCTGGCGGCATCGGGCACCAGCAGCCGAAATGGCCCCGCATCCACCTCCCTCACCTCGCCGAACAGCACATGCAGGGCGAACCAGACGGCGAGGTTGAGGATCACGCCGACCACCGCTGCGGTGATCGCCGCGAGGGCCGCCGCGAGCGCGGGCCGCCCGCGCAAGGCCTCGATATAGGGCGCGCCGGCGAAGATCCAGAGGAAGCACGGCACGAAGGTGACCCAGACCGTAAGCACGGCCCCGAGCAGGCCGGCCACCATCGGCTCGAACGCGCCGGCCTCCCGATAGGCGGCGACGAAACCGACGAACTCCAGCACCAGGATCAGCGGGCCGGGCGTGGTCTCGGCGAGGCCGAGCCCGTCCAGCATCTCGCCGGGGCCGAGCCAGCCATAGGTCTCGACCGCCTGCTGCGCCACATAGGCCAGCACCGCATAGGCGCCGCCGAAGGTCACCACCGCCATCTTCGAGAAGAAGAAACCGATCTGCGCAAAGACCGATCCTCCGCCGAGCACCGCCCAGAGCAGCGCCACAGGCGCAAGCCACAGCGCGCCGAAGCCGAGCGTGACCAGGAACAGGCGGCGGGCGTCCGGCCTAGTGTGGGGCGCGCGGCCGCTCTCGATCATCGCATCGACGACCGCCGGCGGACCCTCCTCCACGCCCGCGCCGCGTTTGCGCTCGGCGAAGGCGCCGGGCACGAGACGCGCCAGCACCGGACCAAGCGCCGCCGCGCCGAGCACGATCAGCGGGAACGGCACCGATAGGAAAAAGATGGCGACGAATGCCGCGCCCGCGAGCGCATAGGCCAGCGGGTGCGTGAGCGCGCGCCTGCCGATGCGGATCAGCGCTTCGATCACGACGGCGAGCACCGCCGCCTTGATGCCATAGAAGGCCGCCGCCACGGCAGGCACCTCGCGGTAGCCGGCATAGAGGGCGCTCAGTGCGAGGATCACGAAAAAGCCGGGCAGCACGAACAACAGGCCAGCCACGAGCCCGCCTTTCAGCCGATGCAGCAGCCAGCCGACATAGGTCGCCAGCTGCATCGCCTCGGGCCCGGGCAGCAGCATGCAGTAGTTCAGCGCGTGCAGGAACCGCGCCTCGCCGATCCAGCGCCGCTCCTCGACCAGGACGCGGTGCATGAGCGCGATCTGCCCCGCCGGGCCGCCGAAGCTCATCAGCCCGATCCTGAGCCAGACCTTGACGGCCTCGGCGAACGGGACCGGATGAGCCTCGGCCTCCCGGCTTCCCGCGACTGGCGCGTCAACGCTCATGCGGCGGGGGGCCAGCCATGGGTCTCTCCTCTCAGGCTGCGGCACCAAGCGTAGAGCGCATCGTAGAGCACCATGCCATGCCCCAGCATCTCGTGATCGTCGGGATAGCAATGCGACAGCCCGAGGGAGATGGCGAGCAGGCCCGGCGATTGCGGCGTCAGCTCAGGCCGGCCCGTGTCCGCGCCGCGCACAATCTCGGCCAGCTGCCGCAGCGCGGGATCGTCGAGGCCGTAGCGATCGAGGAAGGCGTCGAAGCTGCAGCGCTCGCCGACATGGCTGAGCTCCGCGCCCGGGATGTCGTACGGGATCGCGCCGGTCTCCTTGGCCACCTCAAACACCCGGTCCGTGGGGACGAACAGGAATTCGGGCTCGCGGTCGATGAAGCGCGCGACCAGCCAAGGGCAGGCGATGCGGTCGATCTTCGGCCGCTCGCGGGTGATCCATTTCATGACTGCCTCCCGGTCAACACAAGGGCAGGCCGGCGGCGCGCCAGGCCGCAAAGCCGCCCTCGACCTGCCGGGCGGCATAGCCTCGCGCCCGCAGCCAATCGGCAGCCGCCGCGCCAACCCACTTGCCTTCGGCGCAGTAGACCACGATTGGCCGGTCCTTCGGGAGCGCCTTCGCCCAGGTCTCGATTTCCTCGAGGCTGCGCTTGGCCGCGCCGGGCAGGAGGCGCGGATCGCCGGCGTAATCCGAGCCTTTGCGCACATCGATGACCAGCGGTGCGCGCGCGTCGGTGAGCAGCGCCGCCAGCTCGTTCACCGTGATGGTCTTCATCTCCATGGCTTTCCTCCATTCAGCGTTCCGATGCTATGGCCGGCCCGATGAATGGTTCAACTGCTATTGCCAACGAGATTAATTTTGATACAGTTGAACCATGACTCCTGCTAAGCCCGCGCATTGGCTGCTGCTGATCCACCAGCTGCCCCCCAAGCCCGATTATTTCCGCGTCAAGATCTGGCGGCGGCTGCAGGGGCTGGGCGCGGTACCGGTCAAGAACTCGGTCTATGTGCTGCCGCGCAGCGACCAGGCGGTTGAGGATCTGCGCTGGATGCAGCGCGAGATCGAGGAGGGCGGC
>JAREAF010000056.1 GCA_029240475.1 Rhodospirillales bacterium
GGGTCGACGCCGAGCCCGCCGGCGGGAGGGATCGCCGGAGCGGGGCTCGGCGCGTCGAGCGGGCGCATCGCCAGGAGCACGGAAGCTCCGATGAGCGCCAGCGCCGCGAGCTCGGCCGCTCCGACCCGCTCGCCGAGCCACAGCGCGCCGCCGATCACGCCTACCACCGGCACCATCAGGCTGCCGATGCCCGCGAGCGTCGCCGAGAGCCGGTGCACCGCGCCGAACCAGGCCCATTGCGCCAGCACCATCGAGATCACGATCAGATAAAGGACCGTGGCCCAGCCCGCGGCATCGACGGCGGCGATCTCGAACCGTTCGCCCATGAACAGCATGCCCGCCCCCATCGGGATGCTGCCGAAGAGCAGCTGCCATCCGCTCTGCACCCCGGCGGTGCTGGTCCAGCGATGATGCTTCATCCCGAGCGTGCCGATGGCCCAGGACACCGCCGAGCCGAGCATCGCCAGCACGCCGAAGGGCGCTGCGGCGACCGCCTGCCAGTCCGGCAGCACGAGCGCGGCCAGCCCCGCCGCCCCGAGCGCGAGCGCCAGCAGCTTGGCCGGCGTCATCCGCTCCTGGCCGATGGCGGCGGCCAGCACGGCCGCCCAGATCGGCATGGTGAAGGCGATGATGCCGGCGCGCCCCGCCTCCATGAGGCTGACGCCGTAGGCCGAGAAGAGGCACCAGCCGGTCACGTTGAACTGCGCCAGAAGCGCGAGCCAAGCCAGTTCGCGCCGCGGCACCGCAATTCTCTCCCCCATCAGGCTGGCGAGGGCGAGCATGGCGATGCCGCCGACCAGAGTGGTGCCTGCGCGCAGATGCCAGACCGGCACCTGCTCGACCGCGATCTTGGTTACCGGCCAGGCCAGGCCCCAGGCGAAGGTGACGAAGGCCAGGAGCGCGATCGCCGTGGCGCCCGATCGGGGGTCGCTTCTCATCCTGCGCCGCCGTCCGCCAGCCTCTGCTTGCGCTCGGCGATCCTGGCGAGCACCGCTCGTTTCTCGTCGGGCGTCAGGATGATCCAGTCGCGGATCTCGTCGACCGTCCGCCGGCAGCCGAGGCACAGGCCCGTCGCCTCCTCCATCTGGCAGACGCTGATGCAGGGGCTGGGAACCGAGGTGTCGAACAGAAGACGCCGCCGCTCCTCGCGGCGCCGGCGGCGCAGGCTTTCCCTGTCCTCGGCATCGTTCACGGCCGGCCGCTCCGCCGCGTCCGGGGATTTCTTGACCGCATAGAGCGGAAATTTCTACTATGTTGACGGCGAATTGCCGGGGGGATGGCAAAATGTTTCGCGTATGTCGGTTCTTGGCCGCGACCGCCGCCGCGGCTGCCATCGGCTTTGCCTCGCCCGCCATGGCCGGGCTCGACGGGTGCAATAAGACGAACGAGAAGATCTACGTTGCGATCGCGCACAATTCCGACCAGGGCTGGCTGTCGCTCGGCTGGTGGACAATTCAGCCGAACTCGTGTGTGACGATGATTGGCGGCGCCCTGCAGCATCGGTACTACTATGCCTATGCTGAATCCGACAGCGGCCGCATCTGGGGCGGCACTTACAACTTCTGTATCCAGGACGAGAAGTTTGACATTGTCGGCGGGGATAATTGTGAGTCCCGCGGCTACGAGACCGTCGGCTTCCATGAACATGACGTCGGCGGCAACACCGAATACACGGTTCTGATCGGACCGTAAGGGGTTAGCCCAGCTCGCGCACATCGGCGAGCCGGCCGGCGACCGCCGCCGCGGCCGCCATGGCCGGGCTGACGAGATGGGTGCGGCCCCCGCGGCCCTGGCGTCCTTCGAAATTGCGGTTCGAGGTCGAGGCGCAGCGCTCGCCCGGCTCCAGCCGGTCGGGATTCATCGCCAGGCACATCGAGCAGCCGGGCTCGCGCCAGTCGAAGCCTGCTTCTTTCAGAATGCGGTCGAGGCCCTCCTCCTCGGCCTGGTGCTTCACCAGGCCCGAGCCGGGCACGACCATGGCCTGCACCCATGGCGCGACCTTGCGGCCCTTCGCGATCGCCGCGACCGCGCGCAGGTCCTCGATCCGCCCGTTGGTGCAGGAGCCGATGAAGACGCGGTCGATCTTGACCTCCTTCAAGGGCGTGCCGGGCGTCAGGCCCATATAGTCGAGCGCGCGCTGGATCGAGCGGCGGCGATCCTCGTCCGGCTCGTCCGCCGGGTTGGGCACCTTGCCGGTGATCGGCAGCACCGCCTCGGGGCTGGTGCCCCAGGTGACCTGCGGGGCGATCTCGGAGGCCTCTAGCACCACTTCCTTGTCGTAGCTCGCTCCGGCATCGGAGGGCAGCGTGCGCCAATAGGCAACCGCCTGCTCCCATGCGCCGCCCTTGGGCGCCATCGGCCGGCCCTTGAGATAGTCGTAGGTGGTCTCGTCCGGCGCGATGAGGCCGGCGCGCGCGCCCGCCTCGATCGACATGTTGCAGACGGTCATGCGGCCCTCCATCGAGAGGCGGGCGATCGCCTCGCCCGCATATTCGACGACATGGCCGGTGCCGCCCGCGGTGCCGATCTTGCCGATGATCGCGAGGATCAGGTCCTTGGCGGTGACGCCGAGCGGGAGCTTCCCCTCGACGCGGATGCGCATGTTCTTGGCCGGCTTCTGAATCAGCGTCTGCGTCGCCAGCACATGCTCGACCTCCGAGGTGCCGATGCCGAAGGCGAGCGCGCCGAAGGCGCCGTGCGTGGCGGTGTGGCTGTCGCCGCAGACGATGGTCATCCCGGGCTGAGTCAGCCCCTGCTCGGGCCCGATGATATGGACGATGCCCTGGCGAATGTCGTTCATCGAGAAATAGGGCACGCCGAACGCGGCGCAGTTCTTCTCGAGCGTCTCGATCTGAATTCGGCTTTCCTCTTCCTTGATGCCCTCGCTGCGATCGCTGGTGGGCACGTTGTGGTCGGCGACGGCGAGCGTGGCGTCGGGCCGGCGCACCTTGCGTCCGGCCGTGCGCAAGCCCTCGAAGGCCTGCGGGCTCGTCACCTCATGCACGAGATGCCGGTCGATATAGAGCACGCAGGTGCCGTCCTCCTGCCGGTGGACGACATGGCTGTCCCAGATCTTCTCGAATAGCGTGCGTGGCTTGGTCATGGCTCCGAACATGATATAGCGAGCATCGCCTCATCCTTCGAGACGCGCCCTGGCGGGAGCTCCTCAGGATGAGGAGAGATTGCGCCGCTCAACATGCTCCTCATGCTGAAGAGGCGGCGAAGCCGCCGTCTCGAAGCATGAGGAGAGGCGCTTACGCCTCGGCTTCGGCGGTCGCCGGCGCGGTCGCGCCCACAGCTTCGGCCTCGCGCTCGGCGGCCGCGGCCTTGCCGGCGGCGCCGGTCATCTTCTCGGAGATGCGCGCCGACTTGCCGCGCCGCTCGCGCAGGTAATAGAGCTTGGCCCGGCGCACGTCGCCGCGGCGCAAGAGCTCGATCGAGCCGATGCGCGGGCTATAGAGCGGGAAGACGCGCTCGACGCCCTCGCCGTAGCTGATCTTGCGCACGGTGAAGCTGGAATTCACCCCGGCATTCTTGCGGGCGATGCACACGCCTTCGAAGGCCTGGATGCGCTCGCGGTCGCCTTCCTTCACCTTGACGTTCACCCGCAGCGTGTCGCCCGGCCCGAAGTCCGGAACGGTGTCCGACTTCTGCGCGATCTGCTCCTTGCCCAGGCTCTCGAGAATGTTCATGGCCGTCACCTTTCGATCCTTCAAACCTTGCGCCCGGCGGCGTAGCGGGACCAGAGATCGGGGCGCCGAGCCCTGGTGATCTCCTCCGCCCGCTCGAGCCGCCAGGCCCGAATGCGTTCGTGATGGCCGGAGAGCAGCACCTCCGGCACCGTGCGGCCCTGCCACACGGCCGGCCGCGTATAGTGGGGATATTCGAGCAATCCCCTCTCGAAGCTCTCCTCCTCCAGGGTCGCTTCGGCGCCGAGCACCCCGGGCAAGAGCCGCACGCAGCCATCGATCAGAGCGATGGCTGCGGGCTCGCCGCCCGAGAGCACGAAGTCGCCGAGGCTCACCTCCTCGAGCCCGCGCGCCTCGATCACCCGTTCGTCCAGGCCCTCATAGCGGCCGCAGAGCAGGTTCACCCCCGCGCCGCCGGCCAGCTCGCGCACCAGCGCCTGATCCAGAAGGCGCCCGCGCGGCGAGAGATAGAGGACCCGTCCGCCCGGATCGGCGCCGCCCGCATCGACGACGCTGCCGATCGCGGCATCCACCACGTCGGGGCGCATCACCATGCCGGGGCCGCCGCCGAACGGGGTGTCGTCCACGGAGCGGTGTTTATCGCGCGCGAAGACGCGAATGTCCACTGTTTCCAAGGCCCAGAGGCGGGCCGCCAGCGCCTTGCCGGCGAGCGAATGCCCGAGCGGACCCGGGAACATCTCCGGGAACAGCGTCAGGATGCGCGCGGTCCAGGGTTTGGCGCCGGCCGTCATCCTTCCTCCTCCTCGCCGGGCCTGGCCCCGACCTCCGCGGGCGGCTCGATCACCAGCCGGCCCGCCGCCAGATCGACCACCGGCACCGCCGCCCGCGTGAAGGGCACGATCAGCGGCCGCCCGCCCTCAGCCACGATCTCCAGATAAGTCCCCGCGCCATGGTCCAGCACCGCGGCGACGCGGCCCAGGGACGTGCCGTCCGCGCGCTCGGCGGAAAGGCCGATCAGGTCGGCGTGGTAGAACTCCTCCTGCTCGGGCTCCGGCAGCGCCGCGCGGGGCACATAAAGCCTCAGGCCCTTCAGCGCCTCGGCGGCGTTGCGGTCCATCACCCCGGAAAGCTGCGCCGTCACCACGCCGCGCGCCTGTCCCACGATCTTCACCTCAAAGCGCCGCGCGCCCGCTTCGTCCGTGACCGGGCCGTACGCGGCGACCGCCTCCGGCGTTTCGGTAAAGGGCTTGATGCGCACGGCGCCCTTGATGCCCTGCGCGCCCACCACCACGCCGACGCAGATCTTTGGCTCAGGAGCAGCCACGTGGATGCCTGCGCCAGTCACCTCCCCTCCCTCCCCCCTCGAGGGGGAGGGTGAAGAAGAGTGCCTCGGCACGGCCAAATTCCCCTCCCCCCTTGAGGGGGAGGGTCAGCGTGGGGGGTGACTGCACGAGCTTACCCTGTGCTAACCAGCCGCCTCGGCCGGGGCGCCTTCGCCGCCCGCTGCCGCGGCCGCCTTGGCGCGCTCCTGCGCCTTGGCCTTGGGCTGGCTCTTCTTGGTCTGCTCGGGCCGCGACCGCGGGGCCATGAGGCCGGCATTGGCGAGGAACTTCGCTACGCGGTCGGTCGGCTGCGCGCCGACGCCCAGCCAATGCTTGGCGCGGTCGGTGTCGATCTTGAGGCGATCGGGATGGTCCTGCGCGACCATCGGGTTGTAGCTGCCGATGCGCTCGATGAAGCGGCCGTCGCGGGGGCTCCCTGAATCGGCGACGACGATGCGGTAGAAGGGGCGCTTCTTCGCGCCGCCGCGGGCGAGCCGGATCTTGATGGACATGTCGTTCAGTCTCTCCTGGTCAGGTTCTCGAAAATCCGTTCAGTGCTTGGGGCCGAAGCCGCCGCCCGGCCGCAGGGCCGACAGCCCGTGCCGCAGCAGGCCCTTCTGGCCGAGCTTGCTCACCTGCTTGACCATGCGGCTCATCTCCTGATGCTGCTTGAGCAGCTTGTTCACGTCCTGCACCGAGGTGCCGGAGCCGACGGCGATGCGCCGGCGCCGCGAGGCCTTGACGAGGTCGGGGTTGCGCCGCTCGCCGGGCGTCATCGAGGAGATGATGGCGAGCTGCCGGCGCACCATCTTGTCGTCGATCTTGGCGCTCTCGATCTGCTTCTGCAGCTTGCCGATGCCGGGCAGCATGCCGGCGATGCCGCCGAGGCCGCCCATCTTCTGGATCTGCTTCAGCTGCTTGGCCATGTCGTCGAGATCGAAGCGGCCCTTGGCGACCTTGGCCGCGAGCTTCTCGGCCTCCTCCTCCTCGATGGTCTCGGCGGCCTTCTCGACGAGGCTGACCACGTCGCCCATGCCGAGGATGCGGCCCGCGATGCGATCGGGATGGAACTCCTCCAGCGCATCCAGCTTCTCGCCGACGCCGATCAGCTTGATCGGCCGGCCGGTGACGTGCCGCATCGACAAGGCCGCGCCGCCGCGCGCATCGCCGTCGACGCGCGTCAGCATGATGCCGGTGACGCCGACCTTCTCGTTGAAGCTCTTGGCGACATTGACCGCGTCCTGGCCGGTCATGGCGTCGGCGACGAGGAGGCTCTCGGCCGGCTTGACGGCATCGCGAACGGACGCGACCTCGGCCATCAGCTCCTCGTCGATATGGAGCCGGCCGGCGGTGTCGAGCAGCACCACGTCATAGGCTTCGAGCCGCGCCGTCGTCAGCGCGCGCTTGGCGATGGCGACCGGCGGCTCGCCGGGGACGATCGGGAGGGTGGCGATCTCCGCCTGGCGGCCGAGCTGTGCCAGCTGCTCCTGCGCGGCGGGGCGGCGCGTGTCGAGCGAGGCCATCAGCACCTTCTTGCGCTCGCGCGTCTTGAGGCGGATCGCGATCTTGGCGGTGCTGGTGGTCTTGCCCGAGCCCTGCAGGCCGATCATGAGGATCGGCACCGGCGGCGATGCGTTGAGCGCGAGACCCGGCGCGCCGCCGCCGCCCAGCATCTCGACCAGATGGTCGTGCACGATCTTGACGACCATCTGCGCGGGCGTGACGCTCTTCAGCACCTCCTGCCCGACCGCGCGCTCGCGCACCGCGGCGATGAATTCCTTCACCACCGGGAGCGCGACGTCGGCCTCAAGCAGCGCCACGCGCACCTCGCGCAACGCGGCGTTGACGTCCTCCTCGGTGAGGGCGCCGCGCCGGCGCAGGCGGTCGAAGACCTCGCCCAGCTTGGTCGAGAGCGATTCGAACATCGGCGGTTCCTGCGCGTGGCTCCAAAACGAGACCGCGCCCGTGCGCGACACTCGCGGACGGGCGTTGCCCCTCGGGGCTTAGGGTCTGCTCAAAAGGCGCTGAGCGGCGCGGAAGTTAGGCCGCCGGGGCGGGTGCGGTCAAGCCCTGGCGCCGCCGCCTTCGTCGCGCTCGGCATCCTCACCCCGATCGAGGTCGCTCATGGCGCGTTCGAGCGCGATCGAGGCCAGCTCCTGGAAGGTCTCGCCCAGGGCCTCATAGGCGCGATAGGCGGCGCGGTAGGTTCCGGGATCGAGCGCGACCGCCGGGTTGGCGAGCACGTGGCGTTCGATATTGTCCATATAGAGCTGGATCGTGTGCAGGGCCGAATGGAAGCCGGGCGCGCCCGGCTGATGCTGGGCCTCGACATCCTCCCAGGGCTGGTCCTCCTCGGAGCCTTCCCTCAGCTGCTCCAGCGTCTCCGCGCGCGCCTTCTCGATCTCCTCGTCCGATGCGGGCTCCAGCCCCTCGGCGATCATCTCGATGAGATCCTTCATGGGCGTTTCTCCTTGAGGGCAGGTGTCCTGCGCTGCCAACGGCGCACGCGGGCGGAGGCTGCCCCGTTTCGGGGGCCTCGCGCCGGTCCGCCATTCGAGCGGTGGGCAGCTTCCATCTTCGCGAGCCGTTCACAACGGAAATTCGCTAATCTAATATGCCCATCGGAGCAGGCGAGATGGCGCACGACGTCAAGACAATTCGGGATCTCCTTTGGCCGGTCGTGGAACGCGAGCTGGGCGGTCCGAAGATCGTGGCCCTCAACATCCGGCCGGAGCTAGACCGCGATGGCGATCCGGTGCTGTTCATCACTGTGGTGTTCGACGATCGCATGAAGGACATCCACCCGAAGGCGCTCACGGGCATGGTCCGCAAGGTGCGGCCGACTTTGCTGAAAGCTGGCGAGAAAAGCTTTCCCGTCTTCACCTATGTGGGCCGATCCGAACTGGGGAAGATCAAGCCTGACGCCGCGTGATTTGCTGAATTCCGCCCTGGATCTCGTAGAGGCGAGAAGCGGACGGCCGCGCCAAGTGAACTTACGGCGAGCGGTGAGTGCGACCTACTACGCCTTTTTTCATTGTCTTGCGGAATGCGGTGCCGATTTGCTGATCGGAAGAAGCAAGACTGCGCGCAGCGATCCAGCTTGGACGAAAGTGTATCGTGCGCTCGACCACGGGATCGCCAAGAATGCCTGTGCGAATCTGGCGAGCACAAAGCGCTTTCCAAAGAGCGTTGAAGATTTCGCCAATGGCTTCGTTCAGCTCCATGCCAAGCGCCAAGGGGCGGATTACGACCCAACCCAACGCTTCTACAAGCGGGCGGTCCTGAAGGACATCGCGAATGCCATGCTGGTCATCGCGGCCTTTCAGAAGGAAAGCGCCAGGCACCGGCGCTCCTTGGTGGCGCATGCCCTGTTCAGGCAGCGGAACTAAAGGATTGGTGAGCAAGAGCCGCGGATCGGACCAGTCACGCCGACCTGCCGATCAGGTCGCACCGAAAGCGCCTGGATCGCACCTTTCGCAGCCGCCCAACCGGGCAAGGCGAAAACGAAGATCATCCCGAAGGGCCGCATCCGGCAGGGCCGTTCACGATCCTGAACGGCGCAGCATGGATGGCGCGGCAGCTAGCCCCCCTACTCCATCAACTCCTCTTCGAACGGATAGGGCGACAGGAGCTGCACGCCGGTCTCCGTGATCAGCACCTGCTGCTCGAGCTTGACGCCCTCCGCCCCACCTTCGGCGCCCATGTAGCTTTCGACGCACACGGTCATGCCGGCCTCGAACACGCCGTCATAGCCCATGCCGTGCGTGAATTCGTCGAGATGGCCGACATGGGGGTATTCGTCGGCCATGCCGACCCCGTGCACGACCACCGAATAGCGGTTGCCCCAATAGGCGTTGGGGATGCGCCAGGCCTTCTCCGCCAGCTCGCGGAAGCCGAGGCCCGGCTTCAGCAGCTCCATGTTGTAGTGGATCTGCTCCAGCGCGAGGCCGTAGAGCGCGCGTTGCTCCTCGGTCGGCTTGCCGGGGCCGCAGAAGAAGGTGCGGCTGATGTCGGCGCAGTAGCCGAAGGGGCCGATCAGGTCGGTGTCGAAGGCGACCAGCTCTCCCGGGCGGATGATGCGGTCGGAGCATTCCTGGAACCACGGGTTGGTGCGCCCGCCCGAGGCGAGGAGCCGGGTCTCGATCCATTCGCCATGGAGGCGGATGTTCGCCTCGTGCAGGAGCGCCCAGAGCGCGTTCTCGGTCATGCCGGGCTTGAGGGCTTCGCGCATCGCGGCGATGCCGGCCTCGGTCACGGCGATGGCCGCGCCCATCAGCGCCACCTCGTCGGGCGACTTGATGTAGCGCGCCATCTCGAGCGGGGCCTGCGCGTCGTGGACCTCGATGCCCTCGTTGCTAAGGGCGGTGAAGCCCATCGGATCGCAATGATCCAGCGCCAGGCGGCGGTTGCCGCCGCCATGGGTGCGGACGAGATCGGCGATCTCCTTGGCCCATTTGACGGCGCGCTCGGCCATGCGCGGCCCGGCGCCGAAATAGTACCAGGTGGTGGTCTTGCGCACCTCGTCGATGGTCTCGAGCCCCTCGCTCAAATGCGCCGAGCCGTGGAAATCGAACAGGATAATCGGCCCCTCGGTCGGGATGAAGCAGTAGCGGGCGGCGTTGTGCAGGGTCCAGACCGTCATGTTCCGCGCGCCGGTGGCGTAGCGGATATTGATCGGGTCGAACAGGAGGCAGCCGGCATAGTCGCGCAGCCTCAGCTGCTCGCGCGTGCGCTCCAGGCGCCAGGCGCGCAGGGCGGCCATGTCGGGCTGGCCGGTATGGTCGCGCAGGCCCAGCGCCGGCGTCTTGCGCGCCAGCCAGATCGGATCGTCGTGAAGCATCGACGGCACCCCCCAATCCCGCATGAGGTGCGCATGATGCCCGATGCGGATGGCCGCCGGTTAGCGTGAAATCGTCGCGAACGGCGCCGGAATGGCCGTCACGGATCGCGGCTGAGGCCCCGCTCCTCCAGGGCCTTCAGGTAATTGGCCCAGAGCTCGTCCTGGCGGCGGCCCAGCTCGTGGAGATAGCCCCAGGAATAGATGCCGCTGTCATGCAGGTCGTCGAAGCGGATCCGGATCGCATAATGGCCGACCGGCTCCACGCCCATGATGCCGACATGGCGGCGGCCCGAGACGATCTGCTTCTGGCCGGGGACATGGCCCTGCACCTCGGCCGAGGGGCTTTCCACACGCAGGAGCTCGGCGGGCAGCCGGAATCGGCTGCCGTCGTCGAAATCGATCTCCAGCGCCTTCTCCTGGCTCTTGAGGCGGATCTCGACGGGCCAGGGCGCGCCCTCGGTCA
>JAREAF010000057.1 GCA_029240475.1 Rhodospirillales bacterium
TCGCGTCGCACCCGGCAACGCGTGCTCATTACCGGGGGCGCCGGTTTTATTGGAACGAATCTGGCGGACCGACTGGCGCGCGAAGGCGCGGAGATACTGGTATTCGACAATCTCAGCCGCAAAGGCGTGGAAGAGAACTACGGCTGGCTCAAGGCGCGCCATCGAGGGCGGCTGACCCTGTTGCAGGGTGACGTGCGGGACGCCGACGCGGTCCGGGACGCGGTCAAGACCACCGACCAGGTCTTTCACTTCGCGGCGCAAGTGGCGGTGACGAGCAGCCTGGTCGACCCGCATGAGGACTTCGCCGTGAATGCGGAGGGCACGCTCAACGTGCTCGAAGCGATCCGGCGGAAGTCGCAGCGGCCCTTCCTGATCTACACCTCCACGAACAAGGTCTATGGCGGTCTCGGCGACCTGCCGCTCGTCCAGATGCAGACGCGCCACAGTCCGGCCGATCCGCAGCTGCGCCAGGCGGGCGTGTCGGAGCGCCAGCCGCTGGACTTCTGCAGCCCGTATGGCTGCTCGAAGGGGGCGGCCGACCAGTACGTGCTCGAATATGCCCGCACCTTCGGGCTTCCGGCCTGCGTGTTCCGGATGAGTTGCATCTACGGCCCGCACCAGCACGGCACCGAGGATCAGGGCTGGGTCGCCCATTTCCTCATCCGCGCCCTCCAGGAGGAGGAGATCACGATCTATGGCGATGGACGCCAAGTGCGCGACCTGCTCTTCGTCGACGACCTGGTGGACGCATTCCTTGCGGCATCGCAGAAAATCGGCGCGGTGAGCGGGCAGGCGTTCAACATCGGCGGCGGTCCCGGCAATGTGTTCAGCCTGCTGGAGATGATCCAGCTCATCGGCCAGGTCGCGCACGGCGCGCCGCCGGTCGCCTTCGCAGAGCCGCGCCCGAGCGACCAGCTCTACTACGTTTCGGACACTCGCAAATTCCAGAAATTCACCGGCTGGAAGCCGCGCGTCGGCGTCAAGGAAGGCGTTGCTCATCTGCATGCCTGGCTCAAGGCCAATCGCTCCCCCAGCCGGGTCGAGCGGCGGGAGGCCGCTGGATGAAATTTGCACTGGTAAACCCAAACTGGACCTTCGAACGGAGCATCTATTTCGGATGCCGCGAGCCGCATCTGCCGCTCGAATATGGCTACGCCAAAGCGCTGCTCGAGCAGGCCGGCCACCAGGCCGAGATCATCGACGGGCAGCTTTTCAATCTCGGCTTGGAGCAGATCCGGGACCGGGTGGCGGCGTTCGAGGCGGATGTCGCGGTGATCGCCACCGCGCCGAGCTACCTCTTTTGGAGATGCCCGCCGCCGGAGCTGCGGGTTCCGCAGGAGCTGGCGCGCGCGCTGCGCCGGCACGCCGACCTGCTCGTGGCGGTCGGCCCGCACGCCTCGGTCACCCCGCGCGCCGCGTTGGCCAAGCTCTCGGTCGACCTCGTCGTCATGGGCGAGTGCGAAGAGGTGCTGGCGCGCATCGCATCTTGCGATCGCGATGAGATCGACGGGATCGCCTATCGCACCAACGGCGGGGTGACGGTGCAGGGGGCGCCCCAGGCGGCCGATCTCGGCCGCCTTCCGGCCCTGGTGTGGCCCGATGAATGGGTTCACCGCCATCGCCACCATCACCACCGCTTCGACGGCCAGCCGCATGGGCCGGGCGCGGAGATGGAGACCTCGCGCGGCTGTCCCTATCACTGCTCCTTCTGCGCGAAGATCGATTTCCGCGACCGTTACCGCAAGCGTCCGCTGGCGGTGATCGTCGAGGAGCTGGACCGGCTCGTCGCGCAGGGCATCGAGTATGTGTATTTCATCGACGAGATCTTCCTGCCGAACCGCGAGCTGCTGGAGCTGATCGCCGCCCGGAACGTCAAATTCGGCGTTCAGACGCGGCTCGACATCTGGAAGCCCGAGCTGATCGAGCTGCTCGGCAAGGCCGGATGCGTGTCGGTCGAAGCCGGAGTCGAAAGTCTGAGCCCCGCCGGCCGCGCCGAGCTGGACAAGAACTGCCGCATGGACACCGATGAGCTCACCCAGCGGCTGATCCTCGCCCGCAAGCACATCCCGTTCGTACAGGCGAACTTGATCCGCATGCCGCAGGACGACATCGATTCCGTCCGGCGCTGGCGCGAGGCCCTGCAGTCCGAAGGCGTTTGGGCGAACGATCCGGTGCCGCTGTTTCCGTACCCGTCCTCGCCGGACTACCGCAAGCTCTGGGGCGTGCCCGACGATCGCGCCTGGGAGCGCGCGCTCTCCCACTATCTCGGCCAGTTCGGCTCCATGAGCGAGCTGCAGGACGAACGGCCTCTGCCGCTCGAGCAGCTCGAGCATGAATGGGAGGCGGCTTGGCTCAGCCGATGAGGCTTCCGCGCCGCATCTTGATGACCGCCGATGCGGTTGGGGGGGTGTGGACCTATGCACTCGACCTCGCCGCAGCCTTCGCCTGCATGGGGATCCGGACCATGCTGGCGGTCACCGGGCCCATGGCCGAGGAGGAGAGGCGCCGTGCCGACGCGGTCCCGGGCCTCACGCTCGAGACCGCCGCATTCAAGCTGGAATGGATGGCCGAGGCGGAGGCCGACCTGCAGCGGACCGAGACCTGGTTGATGGGTCTGGCCGCGCGCTACCGGCCCGATCTGGTGCATCTCAACAACTATTCCGCGGCGCTCGTCGGTTGGGGCGTGCCGTCCGTGCTCGTCGCGCATTCGTGCCTCGCGACCTGGTGGCGGGCGGTTCACTGCAGCGCGCCGGGGCCGGAGTGGTCCTCTTACCTGGAACGCGTCCGCCGTGCGTTGCACAGCGCCGAGGCGGTGGTGGCGCCGAGCCGGGCAATGCGCGCCGACATGGCCGCCGCTTATCCAGAGGAGAAGCTCGATCAGGTACGCGTGATCCATAACGGACGCGATCCGCGACTCTTCTCCCCGGTGCCAAAGGAGCCGTTCGTCCTGTGCGCGGGACGGCTGTGGGATCTCGGCAAAGGCATCGACACGCTGAACGAGGCGGCGGCAGGGTTGGACTGGCCGATCCATGCCGCCGGGCCCCTCGAAGCGCCCGACGGCAGTTCGATGGCGTACCGGCATCTCGATTGTCTTGGCCCCTTGTCCGAAGCCGACATCGCGCGCTGGATCGGCCGCGCCGCGATATTCTGCGCACCGTCGCGCTACGAGCCCTTCGGACTCACCGCGCTCGAAGCTGCGATGAGCGGATCGGCGTTGGTCCTTTCCGACATCCCGACTTTCCGCGAGTTGTGGGACGGCGCGGCGGCTTTCGTCCCGGCCGGCGATGCGCGCGCGCTCCATGCCGAACTTCGAGCCCTGTCGCGCGACGCCGATCGCCGTTCGGGCCTGGCCGAGGCCGCCCGCCTCAGGGCGGCCAACTACTCGGTGGCGGAGACGGCTCGTCGCTATGCCGCCCTCTATGGCGAGCTTCTCGCCCGCGACACGCAACCGACCCTCGCCCGCGCCGCGGGCTGACGAGCGGAGGTGGCCGTCTTGGATATCGCCTTCTACGGATCCAGCCTGCTTTCGACCTATTGGAATGGCGCCGCAACCTATTATCGGGGGCTGCTGAAGTCGCTGGCCGAACGGGGCCACCGCATCACCTTCTACGAGCCGGACGTGTTCGACCGGCAAAAGCACCGCGACATGGATCCGCCGGACTGGGCAAAGGTCGTGGTCTATGAAGGTTCCGAAGAGGCGGCCCGCGAAGCGTTGCAGCAGGGGCGCGCGGCCGACGTGCTGGTGAAGGCAAGCGGCGTCGGCGCCTTCGACGACCTCCTGGCCGAGGGCGCGCTCGCGGCGCGCGGTCCCGAAGCGCTCGCGGTCTATTGGGACGTCGATGCCCCGGCCACCCTGGATCGGCTGGCATCCGAGCCCGGGGACATCCTGCATCGCCTGCTGCCGCGCTACGATCTCGTGCTCACCTATGGCGGCGGCGATCCGGTCGTGCGGCGCTATCGCGGCTTCGGCGCGCGCGGCTGCGTGCCGATCTACAACGCGCTCGATCCGAGCACGCATCACCCGGCCGAACCCGATCCGCGCTTTGCCTGCGACCTGGTCTTCCTAGGCAACCGTCTGCCGGATCGGGAAAGCCGGGTCGAGGAGTTCTTCCTGCGTGCCGCGACGCTGGCGCCTGACAAGCAGTTCCTGCTCGCCGGAAATGGGTGGGCCGACAAGAAAGCGCCGGGCAATGTGCGGGTGCTCGGCCATCTCGGCAGCGGCGATCACAACAAGCTGAACGCCTCCGCCTTGGCGGTGATGAATATCAGCCGCGAGGGGATGGCCCGCAACGGCTGGTCGCCGGCCACGCGCCTGTTCGAGGCGGCGGGGGCGGGGGCCTGCAACATCACCGACTTGTGGACGGGCATCCCCGATTTCCTCGAGCCCGGCTGGGAAGTGCTGGTGGCCGCCGACGGAGAGGAGGTCGCGCGCATCTTGCGGGAGCTGACCCCGGAGCGCGCCCGCGCCATCGGCGCGCGCGCGCGCAAGCGGATCCTGGCGGAGCACACCTACGACCGCCGGGCGGCGCAGGTCGAAGAGCTGCTGCTGAACGCGTTGCATTGGAAGGCGAGGAAGACGGCATGAGCCTGTCCATCCTCATCCTTGGACTGTCCGTGACCTCCTCCTGGGGGAACGGCCACGCGACCACCTATCGGGGCCTGATGCGCGAGCTGGTCCGGCGCGGCCATCGCGTAACCTTCCTCGAGCGCGACATGCCCTGGTACGCCGATAATCGCGACCTGCCGAAGCCGCCCTACGGCCGGACGATGCTCTACTCCTCCGTGGACGAGCTGCGCCGGCGCTGGTCCGCGACCGTGACGGCCGCGGACGTGATCATCCTCGGCTCGTTCGTGCCGGACGGGGCGGAGATCGCCCGCTGGCTCATCGCCCGCTCGCGGGGACTCACCGCCTTCTACGACATCGACACGCCGGTGACGATGACGCGGCTGGAGAAGGGCGACGCCGATTACATCTCCCTCGATCTCGTGCCGCAATTCGATCTCTACCTCTCCTTCACGGGCGGCCCGACGCTGTCTCGGCTGGAGCGGGATTTCGGCGCGCGGGTAGCGCGGCCGCTCTACTGCTCGGCCGACACGGAGATCTACAAGCCGCTCCACCATCCGCTGAAATGGGACCTCGGCTATATCGGCACCTACAGCGCCGACCGGCAGCCCACGCTCGAGGAGCTGCTCATCACGCCGTTGCGCGGGCTGCCCAAGCTGAAGGGGGTCGTGGCCGGCCCGCAATATCCCGACGATCTCTCCTGGCCAAGGAATGTCCGCCGGATCGAGCATCTTCCCCCGGACCGGCACCGCGCCTTCTATGCCGCCCAGCGCTTCACGCTGAACGTGACCCGGCGCGACATGGTCCGCGCGGGGTTCTCGCCCAGCATCCGGCTGTTCGAGGCGGCGGCGACGGGCACTCCGATCATCAGCGATTGGTGGCAGGGCCTCGACCAGTTCTTCACGCCCGGCGAGGAGATCCTCGTCGCCAAATCGAGCAAGGATGTGGTGCGCGCGCTGCGCGACATGGGCGAGGAACAGCGCAAGTCCATCGCCGAGAGGGCCCGAGCGCGGGTGCTCGCCGGACACACGGCCGCCCATCGCGCGCTGGAGCTCGAACGCTATATCCGCGAGGCGGCGCAGCATCGGCGCGAGCGCCGGCTGCAGACGCGGCTTGCCGGCGCCGCCGCGACCCGGCCGGTCGTGCCGTGAGCCGAGTGGAGCGAAGCGGCGCCTGGGATCGGACGTCTATCGAGCGGCAGGTCGCTTCGCTGGGCCCCTGGTTCCACAATCTCGATCTCGGCGGCGTCAAGACCGCCCCCAACCATTTTCTCGGCGATTATCCGGCCCTGAAGTGGCGGCAATTCGCCGAGGCGATCCCCGCCGATCTCAGCGGGCGCACGGTGCTGGATATCGGCTGCAACGCCGGCTTCTACTCTCTCGAGATGAAGCGGCGCGGCGCGGACCGCGTCGTCGGCATCGACAGCGACGAGACCTACCTGGCCCAGGCGCGCTTCGCAGCGGATGTATGCGGGGCGGATATCGAGTTCCGCCAGCTCTCGGTCTATGACGTGGCGAGGCTGGGGGAGCGGTTCGATCTGGTGCTCTTCATGGGCGTCCTCTACCACCTTCGGCATCCGCTGCTCGCGCTCGACCTCGTCCACGAGCATGTCGCGGGCGACCTGCTGCTGTTCCAGACGATGCTGCGCGGCTCCAGTGAAATCGAGCCGGTCGAACAGGACTACCCGTTCACCGAGCGGGAGCTGTTCGAGCGTCCGGGCGCGTCCCGCCTGCATTTCATCGAACACCGATTTGCCGACGACCCGACCAACTGGTGGGTGCCGAACGCCGCCTGTGCGGAGGCCATGCTGCGCAGCGCAGGCTTCGAAATCCTGGCCCGGCCGGAGGAGGAGGTCTGGCTCTGCCGCCGCCAGGCGCGGCCGGAATGGAGCGGGGCCGTCTACCCGGCCTGCAGCGATTGATCAGAAAGGCGGCAACTGCGGGTAAGTACTTCCGTTATCAACGCGCGCCACCAGCGGGGAGCGGATCGGCGGTGAGGGCTTCGGCCGGCAAGAAGGTACGTGTCGCAATCATCGGGGTCGGCAATTGTGCCTCGTCCCTGGTGCAAGGCGTGGAGTTCTACCGGCGCAATCCGGCGAACGAGTCGGTGCCGGGCATCATGCATCGCGATCTCGGCGGCTATGCGGTCGGCGACATCGAGTTCTCCGCCGCATTCGACGTGGCGCGGGGCAAGGTCGGCCGAGACCTCTCCGAAGCCGTCGCCGCGCGCCCGAACAATACCTACAAGTTCGCCGAACTGGCGCCCTGCGGGGTCACGGTGCAGCGCGGCGCCACCATGGACGGGCTCGGCCGCTATCTGCGCGAGACGATCGAGGAGGTGGAAGGCCAGCCGGTCGACGTCGCCCGCGTGCTTCAGGACACCGGAACGGACGTCGTGGTTTCGTACTTGCCGGTGGGCTCCGAGCTGGCGACGCGCTGGTATGCCGAGCGCGTGCTGGAAGCCGGGTGCGCCTTCGTCAACTGCATCCCGGTCTTCATCGCCTCCAATGAGGCTTGGCGGCGGCGCTTCGCCGAGCGCAACCTGCCGCTCATCGGCGACGACGTGAAGTCCCAGGTCGGAGCCACCATCGTGCACCGGGTGCTCGCCAATCTGTTCCGCGAGCGCGGCGTGCGCGTCGATCGCACCTATCAGCTCAATTTCGGCGGCAATACCGATTTCATGAACATGCTCGAACGCGAGCGCCTCGAGTCGAAGAAGATCTCGAAGACCGGCGCGGTGGTCAGCCAGCTCGAGCATCCGCTTTCGATGGAGGATGCGCATGTCGGGCCGAGCGACTACGTCCCGTGGCTGGCCGATCGGAAATGGTGCTACATCCGCATCGAGGGCACGACTTTCGGCAACCTGCCGCTCAACTGCGAGCTGAAGCTGGAGGTTTGGGACTCGCCGAACTCCGCCGGCGTGGTGGTGGACGCCGTCCGCTGCGCCAAGCTCGCGCTCGACCGCGGCATCGGCGGCGCGCTCTACGGGCCGTCGAGCTATCTGATGAAGACGCCGCCGCAGCAATACACCGACCACGAGGCGCACGAGCGCATCGAGGCGTTCATCCGCGGGGACGCGAGCTCCTAACAGCCGCGGAGGCCAGCTCATGCCGCGCCTCCTCCTCGTCCGGCACGGCTCGCACGACCTGCTCGGGCGCGAGCTCGTCGGCCGCCGGCCCGGCGTGCATCTGAGCGACAAGGGCCGCGCGGAGGCGGAGGCGCTGGCCCAGCGGCTCGCCTCGATGCGAATTGCCGAGCTTTATTCCAGCCCGCGCGAACGCGCGATCGAGACTGCCGAGCCGATCTGCCGGAGGTTGAGGCTTGCGATGCAGATGGAGCCGGCGCTCGATGAGATGGATTTCGGCGACTGGACCGGCCGAACCCTGGACTCGCTCAATTCAGAGCCCGTCTGGCGGCGCTTCAATCGCGACCGCGCGCTGACGCGCATCCCGGGCGGGGAGACCATGGCCGAGGTCGCCGCGCGAATGGCCCGGTTCATGGATGGCTTGACCGCCACGTATGCCGATCCCGAGACCGCCGTCGCGCTGGTCGGCCACGGCGATCCCATCCGCGCGGCGATCGCGCATGCCATCGGGCTGCCGCTCGACTTCATGCTGCGGTTCGACATCGCGCCGGCGTCGCTCAGCATCCTGCGGACGAGCGAGCATGGCGTCGTGCTCGAGCGGCTGAACGATCTCAGCCACTGCGCTTAGAGGGGCGCTACTGGGGGCTTTGCCAGCCGGTGATCTTCTTGCAGCGCTGGAAGGCCTCTTCCTCGGCGCCGAAGATGGTCTTCTTCACTTTGTCGTTGAAGAGCCTGACCTTCAGTTCGGCCGTGCACTGCTTCTGCGCGTCGCGGACCTCCTGGCTGTTCCGGTCGAGCGGCAGGGCTGTTTCCTGCGCGGTGCCCGGGAGCGCGACGGCTAAGATGACCGCGATCGGGACGAGGCCCGAGACGAGGCGTCGAATCACGGGGGGCCCCCAAAAATGCCTGGCTGCGAGCGAGGCCGCTCGCCGCCGCGTTGAACCTGGCGGCGGAGCCTACCCGAAGAGCAGCGAAATGTCAGGCTTCGACCCGCCCGCCGAACGGCGCGCCGATCCATTCGGTGCGCAAACTCATATCCGGGCCTTGGGTCACGACTGCCACGGTGCGGCCGGCCATCTGCAGGGCGCGGGCTTTGCGCAACGCAATTCGCCGCGCATCGGCCTCAGGCAGCGGTCCGGTCTCCTGGTCCCCCAGACGCAGCCGGCAGCCATCCTCGTCCCGCACGATCAGGTATTGAAGCCTCGACACCGTTTTGCCCCTTTGTTCTTTGCACGCCAGGAACAATCCCGGCCGTGATTTGGTTCGACCGGCTGACGTCTGCTCTAGCCGTCGCAATCGCGGACCTTGGGATTGACGCCCGCGCATCGCCATGAACTCCTCACGGCAGGGGCAGGCTGGCTCGCCTCTGCCGGCGGCGGTGCGGAGCTCGCGTCGACTGCCGCCGTCGGGCCCGACAGGCGCTGCATTATTCGATCCAGCAGCTCGAAGTCCATTGCGGCGCGCGCCAAGCCCTCGTGCTTGCGGAAGGCTTCGACGGCCGCGCGCGTCTTTCGACCGGGCACGCCGTCGGCCGGGCCGGCGTCATAGCCCAGCTTCGTCAGCCCTCGCTGGATGTCGCGCACCAGCACGGGATCGTAACGCGGGCTCGAGGCGTGGGGGCTGCGGATGGTCGACCAGCCGCCAAGCGCCTCCAGCAACTCATCGGTCGGCTGGATCAACGGCTCGCCAAGGACGAAATCGAGATCTTGCTCGGCTTCTAAGGCCTGCTGCGGCGGTGGTTCGGCGCTCGGTGGGGGCTCGGCGACGCCAGGCAATGCGGCGACCTGCACCTCCCCGTCCCGCTCGTCCGACTGGCGTTGCGCGAGCGGCAGCCCGGTTGCGGCAGGAACCGACCCCAAGCTCAGCCCGGCCATTTCCCAGCAGCGCCGCTCGGAGAAGCTCGAGCACCGGCTGCGCACATCGGCGGTATAGGTGGTCGTCAGCCGCCGGCCCTCGCTGCTGGGGAGTTCCACCTGCCCGGCGACAACCCACTGCTCGCCTTGCGCCTTGGTGACCGCTGCGGTCGAGAATCTGGAGCCGGGGGGCAGGTCGGGCGATTCCGCAGCAAAGGTCAGCGCCCATTTCACCGGCCAGCTGTAATGGACGATCTCGCTCTCGGCCGACCTGGTCCACAGCACATGGGCGATTCCGACCAGCGCGCCGAGGATGACCGATCCGATCACGAGCGTGACGATGCGCGTCCTGCTGCCGACCAACTAGCCCCCGACCTTTCTTTCTTATCCACTCCCGACCAAACCCGATTTCTCCGACCTATGCCGGCGGAGCCGCACATCCGCCCGCCGCTTCGCAAGGGACCGCGCCAAGCGGCGTCGGCGCGGCGGGCTGCCGGCCCTCGCCGCTGAGCACGTCCGCTTCCAGCTGCTCCAGCAGCGCCCGGCTGGGCACGCCGTCCACCGCCAAGCCGTTCCTGGCCTGGTACTGCCTGATCGCGTTCGCGGTGGCTTCGTTCATGCGCCCGTCGAAACGCCCTGGCGAGAAGCCCGCCTGCCGCAGCCTGTGCTGAATGAGGAAGATGAGGCTTTCGTCCGCTGCCGGCACCGCGCCGGGCGCCGGTTGGATGAGATTCGCCGGCTCGGCCGGAGCGCCCACGGACCGTGCGGCGGTCGCGGGCGGCGCGGCCGGAGCCACAGCCGGGGCCGGAGCCACAGCCGGCGCCG
>JAREAF010000495.1 GCA_029240475.1 Rhodospirillales bacterium
TTCAGCCGCTGCCCGGCTCTGGGCTTCGAGTTCAAGGCCTGGCACAAGGTCCATCGGCTTGCAGGCGCTGACCACATCCACGTCAACGGGCTGCGCAACAAGTTCTCGGAATCGGACGAATCGGTGATCGCCTCGGCGCGCGCCTGCCTCGCTCCGCTGTTTGCCGATCACCCCGACCCGCTGCAGGTGATGCCGGTGTTCTCGTCCGGGCAGACCGTGCGGCAGGCGGCCGACACCTATGCGGCGATCGGCACGGTCGACATGATCCATGCCGCGGGCGGCGGGATCATGGCGCATCCCGGCGGCATCGCGGCCGGCGTCGCGGCGCTGCGGCAGGCCTGGGAGGCGGCGGTCGCCGGCGTGCCGCTCGAGGAGTTCGCCCGCACGCATCCGGAGCTGCTGCGGGCGATGGAGAAGTTTCCGGCCTGACACGGTCAGTCGAGCAGCATCCGCGGCACCCACAGCACCGTCTCGGGGAAGACCGTGATCAGCACGAGGACCGCTATGCCGGCATAGAGGAAGGGCATGACCTCGCGCACCTCCTCCTCGAGCTTCACGCCTGCGAAATTGGCGCAGATGTAGAGCAGGATTCCGACCGGCGGGGTGAGCAGGCCGAGGCAGAGGTTGAACACCATCACCAGCCCGAAATGCACGAGGTCGATGCCGACCGCGCTCACCACCGGCACCAGCACCGGGATCAGGATCAGCATCGCCGGCAAGGGCTCCATGAAGATGCCGATGACGAGCAGGAGCACGTTGATCATCATCAGGATGACGAGCGGATCGCTCGACACGGACGCGATCCAGGCCGCCAATTCGCGGGGCAGGCCCGAGATGGCGAGGAGCCAGCCGAAGCCGCTCGAGACCGCGATGATGAACATCACGAGCGCCGTGTCGAGCGCGGTCTGCACCAGGATCGGCCAGAGGTCGGCGAGCTTGAGCTCGCGATAGACGAAGAAGCCGACGAAAAGCGCGTAGAGCACGGCGATGGTCGCGCTCTCGGTGATGGTGACGACCCCGCCGACCACGCCGACCAGGATGATCACCGGCGTCATCAAGGCCCACATCGCCGGAAGGAGGAGGCGCGGGATCTGGCGCAGCGGCACGCGCTCCGTGGTCGGATAGTTCCGCCGCACCGAGATGATGTAGGCCATGATCATCAGCGCGATCGACAGCAGCACGCCCGGGATGAGGCCGCCGAGGAACAGCGCGATGATCGAGACGCCCTTGCCGGCCGAGAGGCCGTAGATGACGAGCGGGATCGAGGGCGGGATGATCGGCCCGTTGACGCAGGCCGCGGCCATCAGCGCCGCGCTGAAGCCGCCGCCGTAGCCTTGCCGCTTCATCGCCGGGATCAGCACCTTGCCGAGCGCCGAGGCGTCCGCCGCGGCGGAGCCGGACAGCCCCGAGAAGATCGTCGCGGCGAGCACCGAGGTGAGCGCGAGCCCGCCGCGGAACCGGCCGACCAGGGCGACCGCAAGCCGGATGATCTGGTCGGTGATGCCGCCGGAGTTCATCAGGTTGCCGGCGAGGATGAAGAACGGCACCGCAAGCAGCGCGTAGGAGTCGACCCCGACCACCGTGCGCTGTGCGAGAAGCGAGAGCGGCAGGGAGCCGTGGTAGAGGATGCCGACGAGCGTCGAGAGCCCCATCGCGAAGGCGATCGGCACGCCCGCGAGGCAGAGCGCGAAGAAGCTCCCGATCAGGACCGCGCTCATCTCGGGTCTAGAGCGGGATGACTTCTCTCCGAGGCGTCATTCCGCTCTATCTCTCTGTTGAGCATCATCTTTTCCGAAAACCGGTTTCCACTTTCCGGGATCATGCCCTAGAACTCGAACTCGCCGGCGTGCCCGGTGCGCACGCGCTTTGCCGGATCGACGATCTTCTCCACGAAGTAGAGGATCATGAGCGCGCAGGAGACGGGTGCGGCGAAGTAGTAGACCGCCGGCGTGATGTCGAGCGCGCCCATCTGCTGCGGCAACACGTCGATGCTGAGCTTCAGCCCGTAGACGAACAGCACCAGGATGAAGACGAGATTGCCGATCTCGATCGCCCAGAAGGCGATCTCCTTGGCGCGCGCCGGCAGCATCTCGAGGAACATGTCGACGCCGATGTGCAGCTTCTCGCGGTAGAGCACCGCCGCGCCGAGGAAGACGGTCCAGACGAACAGCATGTTCGAGACCTGCTCGGTCCAGGCGATCGGTGCGTTGAGGACATAGCGCCACCACACCGCCGCGACGGTGATGAGCACGATCGCCGCCATCACGGCGCCGAGAACCAGCTTGACCGCCCGTGTGACCGCCTCCGCGACAGCCCCGATCATCGCATGCTCCCAAGGGAAAGGGGCCCTGGCGGGCCCCTTCGGATCACGCGACCTGGCGGATGCGCTCGACCCAGCGCTGTCCGGCCGGGAACTCCTTGACGAGGTCCTTGACGCTCGCCGCGAAGGCCGCCTTGTCGACCTCGGAGATGACGATCTTCTTCTGCTTGACCAGCTCGAGGATGCGCCGGTCGTCCTCCTCGACCTTCGGCCGCATCTCGGCCTCGACGTCGCGGGAGGCCTGGTCGACCATCTTCTTCTGATCGGCGGAGAGGCGCTGGTACTGCGCCTCGGCCATGAGGATGCAGTTGTCCTGCATCATGTGCTCGGTGAGCGAGAGATGCGTGTTGGCGTCGAAGATGCCGGAATTGTAGGTCAGCGCGATCGGGTTCTCCTGCCCGTCGATGATCTTCGACTTCAGCGCCTGGAAGACCTCGGGGAAGGGCAGCGGGGTCGGCGAGGAGCCCATGAGCTCGAAGGTGCGCCGCCACAGCGCGGTCTCGGGCACGCGGATCTTAAGGCCCTTCATGTCGGCCGGCGTCTTCACGACCTTGTTGCACGACAGCTGCCGCGGCATGCGCGGGATGGCCGCCACGGGTCGCAGCTTCGCCTCGGACGCCATGGCCTGGATGTACTCGTCGCGAATGGTGTCCCAGACCCGGTTCTTGTGCGGCACGTCCTTGAACAGATAGGGGTGGGTCCAGACCTCCGCGGGCCGGTACCAGCCGGCGAGAAGCCCCTGGCCGGGACTGGCGAGGTTGACCGAGCCCTGCAGCAGGCCCTCGACATGCTCGCGCTCGCCGCCGAGCGAGCCGGCGTGATGGCTCGCGACCTTGATCTGTCCCTTCGACAGCTCGCCGAGCCGCTTGCCGAAGAAGTCGAGCGATTGCGCGATGAAGTCGCTCGCCGGCGTCGCCGAGGCGCCGATCCAGTTGATCG
>JAREAF010000496.1 GCA_029240475.1 Rhodospirillales bacterium
TTCAGATCATCTACTTAGTCGATAGCGTTTCTAATGAGAAACCCGCCCCGGTTGCCCGAGGCGGGTGTCGGCAGGTTGCCATGTTAAGGCATGTAGGCGGTAGACGAGGAAGGCGCTCTTGCCGTCAACCCCTCCCCAAACCTTCCCCGTCAGGGAGGAGGGGATTCATGCTCGCGCCGCGGCTCGGTTCAAACCGAGTAGTACATCTTGAACTCGATGGGATGGGGCGTGTGCTCGAAAGCGTATTGCTCCTCCCATTTGAGGTCGAGATAGGAGTCGATGAGGTCGTCGGTGAAGACCTCGCCCTTCTTGAGGAACCCGCGGTCGGCGTCGAGATGGCCGAGCGCCTCACGCAGCGAGCCGCACACGGTCGGCACGCCGGCCAGCTCCTCGGGCGGCAGGTCGTAAAGATTCTTGTCCATCGGGTCGCCCGGATGGATGCGGTTCTCGATCCCGTCGAGGCCCGCCATCAGCATCGCCGCGAAGGCGAGATAGGGGTTCGCCGCCGGGTCGGGGAAGCGCACCTCGACGCGCTTGCCCTTCGGGCTCGCGACATAGGGGATGCGGCACGAGGCCGAGCGGTTGCGCGCCGAATAAGCGAGCAGCACCGGCGCCTCGAAGCCGGGAATGAGGCGCTTGTAGCTGTTGGTCGACGGGTTGGTGAAGGCGTTCAGCGCCTTGGCATGCTTGATGATTCCGCCGATGTAATAGAGCGCCATTTCGCTCAAGTCGGCATAGCCGTTGCCCGCGAAAAGCGGCGTGTTGCCCTTCCACAAGCTCTGATGCGTGTGCATGCCCGAGCCGTTGTCGCCCATCACCGGCTTGGGCATGAAGGTCGCCGTCTTGCCGTAGGCATGCGCGACGTTGTGGATCACATACTTGTAGACCTGCATGTTGTCGGCGGTCTTCACCAGCGTGTCGAAGCGGATGCCGAGCTCATGCTGGCTGGGCGCCACCTCGTGATGGTGCTTCTCGATCGGCAGGCCCATATCGGCCATCACCGTCAGCATCTCCGCGCGCAGGTCCGAGGTCGCGTCCACCGGCGGCACCGGGAAATAGCCGCCCTTGGCGACCGGCCGGTGGCCGTGATTGCCCTCCTCGAACTTCTTGCCCGAGACATAGGGGCCTTCCTCGCTCTCGAACTCGAAGAAGCTGCGGTTCTGGCTCACCTCGTAGCGCACGTCGTCGAAGACGAAGAACTCCGCCTCCGGCCCGAACAGCGCCTTGTCCGCGATCCCCGTGGATTTGACGTAGGTCTCGGCGCGCTTGGCGATCGAGCGCGGGTCGCGCGAATAGGGCTGGCCCGTCGAGGGCTCGACGATGTCGCAGAAGAGGATCAGCGAGGGCTGCGCGGCGAACGGGTCCATCACGGCCGTCGAGAGGTCGGGCGCCAGGATCATGTCGCTCTCGTTGATCGCCTTCCAGCCGGCGATCGAGGAGCCGTCGAACATGATGCCCTCGGTCAGGCTCTCCTCGTCGATGGTGCGCACCGCCTGGGCGAGGTGGTGCCACTTGCCGCGCGGATCGGTGAAGCGCAGGTCGACATGCTTCACGTCCTTCTCTTTGATCAGGTTCAGAACCGTTCTGATGTCCGACATGGGCGTTCCCTACTGAGGTTATGAAGTCACGGGGTTGGTCGAAGGGCGTCGCCGCCCGGGGCTTACACGGCCTCGGGGCCGCGCTCGCCGGTGCGGATGCGGATGGCCTCGTCGATGGTCGAGACGAAGATCTTGCCGTCGCCGATCCGGCCCGTATGGGCGGCCTGCATGATGGCCTCGATGGCGCGCTCCAGCAGCGCCTCCTCCAGCACCACCTCGATCTTCACCTTGGGCAGGAAGTCGACGACGTACTCGGCGCCGCGATAGAGCTCGGTATGCCCCTTCTGGCGGCCGAAGCCCTTGGCCTCGATCACGGTGATGCCCTTGATGCCGACCTCGTGCAGGGCCTCTTTCACCTCGTCGAGCTTGAAGGGCTTGATGATCGCTTCGATCTTTTTCATGGGGCTTCTGGTCCACCGGGCTTTTGGCTGCGGGCATGGAACCGAAGGGCAGACGCCCGACGGCCTCAGCTCCTTCCTATGCAGGAAGCGTGCCAACTGCCGGAGCCGCGGCCGCGCCGACCGGCGCTCGCGGGGCGGGATCGGAACTGCCTAGCGAATGGCCGCGCTGCCCATTTATTGGGCAGTCGGGTCGAGCGTGAACAGCTCCTCCGGCCGGGCGACGCCGCGCAGCGCGTAGCGGCCGACCGAGACCAGCCGCGCCCGGTCCTCCGGCCGCGCCGCAGCGGCGAAAGCCGACGAAACGAGCACCTCCCGCTCGGCCGAGCGGCACATCGCGGCGACCCGGCTCACCTCATTGACCGCCGGCCCGATCACGGTGAAGTCGAGCCGGTCGGGGCTGCCGATATTTCCGTAGAAGACCTCGCCGATATGCAGACCCAGATAGGGCAGGGTGGTCGGCAGCTCAGCCGCCGCGCGCCGCTGGTTAAGCTCGGCCACGCGCCGCCGCGCCAGCGCCTCGGCCTCGAGCGCGCAGCGGCAGGCCTGGCCCGGGTCTTCGGCCTTGAAGATCGCAAGCGTGCCGTCGCCGATCAGCTTCAGGACGTCCCCGCCGGCCTCATGCACGGCGGTGATCACCGCCTCGGCATAGTCGTTGAGCATGGGAATGACCTGCTCGGGCTGGGCGGTATCGGTGATGCGCGTGTAGCCACGCAGGTCCGAGAACCACAGCACCGCCTCGATGCGGTCGGCGACCCCGCGCGCGATCTTTCCGCTCAGCACCCGCCGTCCGGCATCGCGGCCGAGATAGGTCTCCACCAATGTCTCGGCGATGCGGGCGAGCGAGGCGCATTTGATGCCGAGCGCCAGCGAAGGGACCAGCGCGCAGAGCGCCGCTGCCTCGTCGTGTCCAAATCCTTCCGGTGCGTCGGAACTCCAGGAGGAATAGACGCTGTCCATCTCGCCGATTACGCCGTCGGCGGCGAAGCGCTGGATCATCGCTATGTAGTCGGTGATCCCCTCGGCGCGCAGCTCCTCCAGCACCAGGAAATCGGCGGGGTCGCCGTGCGCCATCTTCCGCCGCAGCAGCGATTTTCCGGACTGCATCAGGTGATAGAAGGGGCTGCGCTGCCAGCGTTCCTCGGCATCGGCATCCTCGCTGGTGCGACCGTACTCGCTGGGCTGGTTCAGCTCCGGCCGGTCCCGATACCAGCGGAAGATCCGCCCCTCATAGAGGGGGTGGAGCGTGTCGATGCCC